>SYDD01000227.1 GCA_005786775.1 Opitutaceae bacterium | reverse complement strand
TCGTGGACCACGTCTCGGGCAGGTTGCGGGCGCCGGGCGCGGTACCGTCGCCGCGGGGGCCACGCCAGCCCGGCCAATCGCCGGCGAAGGCGGGGACGAGGAGTGCGAGACCCAAAAGGAGGGAGGCGGGGCGGAAACAACGGGCCGGGGCGAGGGAGGAACGCATGGGGAGTGGGGCGACCCCGGCACGGGGTGTGCCGGCGGCGGCTTCCCATACTGGAGGCGACGCCGCGGTCGTTGTCGAGCGCGCGGCGGGGACCCATGGCAAAACTTTGTGAAAACCCGCTCCCGTGCGCGACGAAGGCTCGCCTTTCGCCCTGCTCACGTTTGCCTCCGACTCAGCCCGGGAGCGGAATGCCTCCGCCGTCCCCCGCTTTCTCCCGATGATGCGAAGCCTGCCCGCCTCCGCCCGCGCCACCCTGCTGCTCGCCGCCGGCGCCGCGACCGTCCTCCGCCCCGCGCTGACTGCCGCCGAGTTCGACCAGCGGATGGCCAACTTCTCCAGCCGCACCCAGGTGGGCGCGGACGCCAATGCGGCCTTCATCGGCTTCGCCGTCGGTCCCGGCCAGACCAAGACCGTCCTCATCCGCGCCGTCGGCCCGGCCCTCACCGGCTTCGGCGTGGCGGGCGCCCTCCCCGATCCGGTGATCGAGCTCTTCGCCGCGGCCAACCCTAACACCCCGATGCTCCGGAACGACAACTGGACGCTCGACACCGTAGGCGGGGCGAACGCCTTCGCCAGCGTCGGCGCCTTCGCCTTGACCACGGGCAGCCGCGACGCGGCGATGGTCGCGACTCTCGGGCCCGGATCCTATTCGGCCATCGTGCGCGACGTCGCCAACCGCTCGGGCATCGCCCTGGTGGAGGTGTACGACGTGAACGGCCGCGCTCGCCTGACCAACCTCTCGACGCGAGCCCAAGTCGGCACCGGCGCCGGCGTCCTCATCTCGGGCCTCGCGGTCGCCCCCGGCGGAGGCGCCCGGCGGATTCTCGCCCGCGCCGCGGGCCCCGCCCTCACGCCCCTCGGCGTCGCGGGGGCCCTCGCGAACCCGGCGATCAGCGTCATCGAGTCCGGCACCAACCGCGAACTCGCGGCGAACGACGACTGGGGCACGGGCAATGCGGCGGCCCTAACCGCGGCCTTCCGCGAGGCGGGCGCCTTCCCCTTCGCAGCCGGCTCGCGCGACGCAGCCCTCCTAGTCGACCTGCCCCCGGGCAAGAGCTACTCCGTGCAGGTCAGCGGCGTCGCCAACACCTCGGGCGTCGCGCTGGTCGAGGTTTACGACCTGACCCCGGAGTCGGGCGGCGTCTTCTCGGTGGTGGCCTCGACGGCGTCCACCGACAACCGTGGCGCGCCCCCGGCGGCCTTCCGCATCACCCGTACCGGCAGCACCAGCCAGGCGGTGACGGTGAACTTCTCCCTGAGCGGCTCGGCCGTGGCCGGGGCCGACTACACCGCGGTGCCGACCAGCGTGACGATCCCCGCGGGGGCGGAATCCGCCACCGTGAGCATCGCGGCGGCGCCGGCGGCGGCGGGGGCCACGGTGAGCAAGGACCTCACGCTGACCCTCGTCGCGGGCAACGGCTACGAGCTGGCGGCGGACCGCAGCGCGGTCGTCTCGCTGTTCTTCAACCAGCCGACCCTGTACCGCACGACCCTGCGCACGACCGCGGCCGCGGCCGGCTCCACCGCCTCGGGCGTGGCGAGCATCCAGCTGAGCGCCGATGAGAACGTGGCGCTGGTGAGCGCGAACTTCTCCGGCCTGAGCTCGCCGCAGACCCTTGCCTATGTGCGCCTCGGCAATCCGGGCGAGGTGGGCGTCGACCTCGTCAAACTCCCCCTCGGCCAAGTCGCAGGCTTCACTTGGGTCGTGGATGCGGCGGAGGGCTTTACCAAGGCGCAGCTCGTGCAGGCGCTGAAGGAAGGCCGCATCTTCGTCAGCATCGACTCCAGCGCCTACCCCGGGGGAGAACTCCGCGGCGCGTTCGTCCAGTCGAGCAGCCGGTTGGTCTTCACCGCGCCCGCGGCGCCGCCGGCGCTGGCCGACACCGTGCTAACGGACAATGACGCCGCGCGCTTCCTGATCCAGTCGACCTTCGGACCCACCATGGCAGAGGTGCAGGCTCTGTCCGGCCAGCAGCGCGCGGGCCTCGACGCGTGGATCACGCAGCAGATGGGCTTGGCGCCGTCGCTGCACCTCGACGCGACGGACGCAGACTTCCGGGAGCACACGGCGCTGGGCGAGACCCCGCAGTACTCGCAGCAGAACCGCCAGGCGGCCTGGTGGCGGCTCGCGCTGACGGCGCCGGACCAGCTGCGGCAGCGGGTGGCGTTCGCCCTGAGCCAGATCTTCGTCGTCTCGGACGTGAACGGCACCCTGTTCAACAACCCGCGGGCGCTGGCTAACTACTATGACCTGCTCGTGCGCGGCGCCTTCGGCAACGCGCGCCAGTTGTTGGAGCAAGTAACCCTGAGCCCGGTGATGGGCGTGTACCTGAGCTCCCTGCGTAACGCCAAGGCGACCTTCGACGCCACCGGCCGGCAGACCACGGCCCCCGACGAGAACTACGCGCGCGAGGTGATGCAGCTGTTCAGCGTGGGCCTCGTGGAGCTCCAGCCCGACGGCACCGCGAAGGTGGACATCAACGGCGCGACCATCCCGACCTACGACAACCGCACGATCTCGGAGCTGGCGAAGGTCTTCACCGGCCTCGGTTTCGCGACCAACGCGAGCGTCCCGAACTTCCGCGGCGCCCCCGTGAACTACCTCCAGCCGATGCAGTTCTACGCGGACTTCCACGAGCCCGGGGAAAAGCAGATCCTCGCGGGCCGACGCATCCCCGCCGGGCAGAGCGCGGAGCAGGACCTGAAGGACACCCTCGACACCCTGTTCAACCATCCCAACACGGGGCCGTTCCTCTCGCGCCAGCTGATCCAGCGGCTGGTGACCTCCAACCCGAGCCCGGGCTACGTGTACCGGGTGGCGCAGGTCTTCGCCAACAACGGCGCGGGCGTGCGCGGCGACCTCGGCGCGGTGGTGCGGGCGATCCTCCTCGACTACGAGGCGCGCTCGGCAGCCGTCGCCACCACGGCCAGCTTCGGCAAGCTGAAGGAGCCGCTCCTGCGGGCGACCGGAGTCCTGCGCGCCTTCGGCGGCGGGGCCAACAACGGCCGCTTCTTCATCCCGAACCCCGAGGCCACCCTCTCCCAGGCCTCCCTGCGGGCGCCGACCGTGTTCAACTTCTTCGAGCCCGACTTCGTGCAGCCCGGCCCGCTGGCGGCCGCGGGGCTCGTCGCCCCCGAGTACCAGATCGTCAACGACACCACGGCGATCAGCGTCCCGAACCAGCTCTGGAACTACATCTACGCCGGCCGCACGGGCATCCCGGGCACCACCTCGGTGTTTAACCCCGCCGAGGCCACCATCGGCATCCGCGCGGACGCCACGCTGCTCACCCTCTCGCGCTCGCCGCGGGACCTGGTCGCGCGGGTCAACCTCCTTCTCGCCGGCGGCGCCGTGCCCCGGGCGCTGCAGGACCGGTTCGTCGACGCCCTCGTCGCGATGCCCGCCAATACCGGCAACACCTACGGCAGCGCCGACCTCGAGCGCGTGCGATCCGCGATCTACCTCATCTCCACCGTCCCCCAGGGCGCCATCCAGAAATAGCCCCCCGATGAACTCCAAGACCCACGACCTCTCTCGCCGCCGCTTCGTCGGCGCCTGCTGCGCCTCCGTCGGCACCACCGGGCTGCTCTCGTCCCTCGCCCAGCTGCGCCTGATGGGCGCCGCCGCCAGCCCCGACGCCCCCGCCACCCCGCCGCGCGCCGGCGCCCCCGCCCCCGACTACAAGGCGCTGGTGTGCCTCTTCTTCGCGGGCGGCAACGACGCGAACAACCTGGTGGTCCCGGCCGACAACCCCGGCTACGCGGCCTACGCCTCCGCCCGCGGCGCCCTCGCCCTGCCCCAGTCCTCCCTTCTCCCCATCGCCACCCCGGGCGGCGACGGCCGCGGCTGGGCCCTGCACCCGGCGATGACCGAGCTGAAGGCCCTCTACGACGGCGGCCGCCTCGCCGTGATGGCCAACGTCGGCACCCTCTCCCAGCCCCTCACCAAGGCGCTCTACAATTCCCGCCCCGACCTGCGCCCCCGCCAGCTCTTCTCCCACAACGACCAGCAGGTCGAATGGCAGACGAGCATCGCCGACCGCCCGTTCTCCGAGGTCGCCACCGGCTGGGGCGGCCGCGTGGCCGACCTAGTCGACGCCTTCAACGCCAACAACCGGATCTCGATGTCGATGACCCTCAACGGTCAGAACACGTTCCAGATCGGCCGCACGGTGCAGCAGTACGCCGTCGGCACCGGCGGCTCCGTCGCCCTCACCGGCAGCGCCGGCACCCCAACCTCGGTCAACGGCGTCCGCACCTCCGCGCTCAACGACGCGCTGACGATGCAGAACGCGAACCTGCTCGAGACCGCCTTCGGCGGCCTCACCACCCGCGCCCTCGGCACCAGCTCGCTGCTCTCCTCCGTTATCACCGGCAACAGCCCCTTCGCGGCCGCCTTCAACGGAGTAAACACCAGCCTCGGCCAGCAGCTCCATATGGTGGCCCGGCTGGTCAACGCCCAGGGCCAGCTCAACCTCAAGCGCCAGATCTTCTTCGTCCGCATTGGCGGCTTCGACCTCCACGATAACCAGGTCATCCTCGGCAACACCGCCAACGGCGCCCACAGCAACATCCTCCGCGACATCAGCCGCTCGCTCGCCGCCTTCAACCAGGCGATGAACCAGATCAGCGCGCAGAACCAGGTGACGGTCTTCACCGCCTCGGACTTCGGCCGAACGTTCAACACCAATGGCGACGGCTCCGACCACGGCTGGGGCAGCCACCACCTGGTCCTCGGCGGGGCGGTCCGCGGCGGGGCGATGTACGGCCAGATGCCGGTGCAGGTGCTCGGCGGCCCGGACGACAGCGGCGGCCGCGGGACCTGGATCCCGACCACCAGCGTGGACGAGTACGCGGCCACCCTCGCCCGCTGGTTCGGCGTCAGCGCCACCAACCTCCCGACGATCTTCCCGAACCTCGGCCGCTTCGCCCGCCCCGACCTCGGGTTCATGACCGCCTGACCCCGGGCGCGCCACCGGCAACCCAAAACCCGCTCGCCAACCCCCGGCGGGCGGGGCTTCCTTGCCCGGATGAGTTCCGCTCCCGCGCCCTCCGGCCTGCCCAAGCCCTCGCCCGGCCAGCCCTGCCCCTGCGGCAGCGGCCGGACCTTCGAGCACTGCTGCGGCCCGCGGCTGGACGGCTCCGCCCCCGCCGGCAACGCCGAGGAGCTGATGCGCTCCCGCTTCACCGCCCACGTCGCCCGGGACTGGCGTTACCTCCACGAAACCTATCGACCCACCTCCCGGAAACCGTACGTGGAGGAGACCGACGTTGCCGAGATCGCCTGGACCCGCCTGGCGATTCACCAGCACGAGCCCGGCCCGACACCAGACACCGCCTGCGTGGACTTCACGGCCTACTTCGCCAGCGAGCAGGGCGAGCAAGCCATGCACGAGAAGTCTGCCTTCGCGCGGATTGACGGACGCTGGCTATTCACCCGGACGGTACGCAACGGCCCCGCCCCGGCCAAGCCGGCGGCCCCCCGCGCCGGCCGCAACGAGCCCTGCCCCTGCGGCAGCGGACGCAAATTCAAGCACTGCTGCGGCGCCTGACGCCCCTTTTCCCGATGCCCCGCCCCACCCCCCGCCGCTCCTTCCTCCGTTCCGGGCTCGCCGGTGTACTCGCGGCCGGCGTCGCCCCCCGCTTTGTGCCCGCCCGCCTCCTCGGCGCCGCGGCCCCCTCCGGCAAGGTCACGCTCGGCTGCATCGGCGTCGGCGCCCACGGCTTCGGCGTGAACCTCAACCAGTTCCTCCAGGAGGACGACTGCCGCATCGT
>SYDD01000226.1 GCA_005786775.1 Opitutaceae bacterium | reverse complement strand
TTCTTCCGCGGCCCGGTGGACGCCTGGTTCGCCGAGCTCGCGAGCATCCTCTGACGCCCGGCCCGCGGCGCACGCGGCACCGTGCACACGACCCATACGCGCGCGGCCCCGGCATTGCCAAACGGCGGACGCTCGGTTACCCCCTTCCCACCCTACCCCGCCGTGCTGTTCCCCTCCGCCCTCCGGCGCCTCTGCGCGTCCAGGCTCCTCCTCCTGGCCCTCGCCGCCTCCGCCGGCGCCGCCACCCCAGCGTCCACCGGCGCGATCCAGGGCCGGGTCCTCAACCCGCTCTCCGGCGAATACGTCGGCAACGCGGAGGTCCGCCTCGCCGGCACCGAACGCGTGGCCTTCACCGAAAACGACGGGAGCTTCGCCTTCCCGGGCGTCCCCGCCGGCCCCGCCGCGGTCACGGTCACGTTCTCCGGCTACCCGCCCGCGACCGATTCCTTCACCGTCGCCGCCGGGCAGACCGCCGTGCGCGAGATCAGCCTCACCCCGGCCGCCACCGGCGCGCCCCCGGTCAAGGACGGCCGCGTGCAACTCCAGGCCTTCACCGTCTCCTCCGAGCGCGAGGGCAACGCCAAGGCCGTCCAGGCCCAGCGGCGCAACATGGACATCACCACCTCGGTCTCGTCGGACGTCTTCGGGGACATCACCGACGGCAATATGGGGGAATTCCTGAAATACCTGCCCGGGGTGGACATCGATTACGTGGAGTCCGAGGCCCGCGGGCCGCGGCTCGGCGGGATGGACGGGCAGTACGTGGGGGTGACGGTCGACGGGATGCGCACCGCGAGCGCCGACTCGAACCGCGGCGGCGGCGAGGCCTCGCGCGCCACCAGCTTCGAGAGCATCCTCATCACCGGCATCGAATCGATCGAGATCAGCCGCACCACGAGCGCCGAGTCGGACGCGGACTCCCCGTCCGGCACCATCAACATGAAGACCCGCCGCGCGTTCGACCGGCGCGGCCGCGTCCTCGGCTACAACTTCAGCCTGAACTTCAACGCCGAGGAGTTCACCCTCCGTAAGACCCTCGGCCCCGCCGAACGCGAGCGCTACAAATGGCGCCCCAACGCACAGTTCGAGTACTCGGACACCTTCCTCGACCGCCGCCTCGGCCTCATCCTCACCGCCAGCCGCGCCAACTCCTACACCGAGCAGTACTCCTTTTCGCAGGACTACAACCGCACGGCCACCGCCGCCGACCCGCGGCCGCTCGTCATCCGCCAGCTCGATTTCAAGGACGGCCCCAAGATGATCTGGAAGGACGCCGTCTCGCTCGCGGCCGACTACAAGGCCGGGCCGCGCCTCGTCCTCTCCCTCAACGCAAGCTACACCTACGTCGAGGGCGAGTTCTGGAACCGCAACTTCACCTTCGTGGCGGCCAACTCCAACACGAACGTCAACAACGGCCGCGGAACCGTCGGCGGCGACGGGCTCCTCACCCTCAGCACCCGCCGCACCGCCGCGAACACCATCCCCGCCATCAACAACGGTGGCGGCACCGCCGCGGCCGAAAACTACACCCGCACCGTCTCCCCCCGTTTCGAGTACAAGCTCACCAACCTTACCCTCGACGGCGGCTTCAATTACTCCCGCGCGGTCAACAGCTACGTTTCCCTCGAGCGCGGTATCTCCCAGGCGGAAACCCTCTCGCTCCCTGCCGACTGGACCGCCTCGCGGCCCCGCGCCGACTCGCACGAGTGGACCATCCGCCAGACCTCGGGCCCCGACCCCTTCGACCTCCGTAACTGGACCGGCGGCACCCGCGTCCAGAGCGCAAACAGCCGCTGGATCACCGAGATCTACCTCGCCTCCGCCAACGCGCGCTGGACGTTCCCGCTGTTCGGGCGCCTGCCCGCGGTGCTCAAGTTCGGCGGGAAATGGACGGAGGAGAACCGGAAGAACAACAACTACGCACCCTGGCAGCTCTGGCGCTACATCGGGCCCGGCGGCGACACGCTCACCGGCTACAACGCCACCACCGGCCTGCCAGTGATCACGACCAACGGGAGCTGGGCGAACCTCGGCTACCTCGCGGTCCATCCGTTCGAGACCGGCACCACCAACGCCCTTACCTTCACCAGCCTGGGCGGCGTCACCGACAACCTGCCACGGGCCGACCGCAAGCGCATCGGCGAGCTGTTCCAAGCGCAGCCGCAGGGCTTCGTTCGCGCCGCCACGGTGGACAACTACTACACGGCGTTCATCGGCAACCGCCGCAATTTCCGCCAGACGGTGGATGCGGCCTACGTGCAGCTGGACGTGAGCCCGGTCGCGCGCTGGACGCTACGGGGCGGCCTACGGCTGGAGGAGACGGGGAACCGTTTCCGCGAGTACGACCCGCTCCTGCGCCGGGAAATCCTCGCCGCCGGTTACCCGGTCAACGCCGCCGGCCGCGCCACCACCATCCCCGGGCTCGAGTACCAGTATTTCAGCCAGCCCCGGGTCGCGCGGACCAGTTCCTACCGCAACACCTTCCCTTCGGTGCTCACCAAGTACCGCTTCACCCCCAGTCTCGAGTTCCAGGCGGGCTACAACCAGGCCATCTCCCGGCCGCCGGTCGACTCGCTTACGGGGATTTACAATGTGATTGAGGATGTTCAGCGCGTCGACGCGCCCAACGCGTCGCTCCAGCCCGAGTATTCCAAGAACTATCAGGCGCGCCTCGCGTATTACTTCGGTCACCGCGCACCCGGCCAGCTGACGCTCCAGCTCGCGCAGAACGACATCCGCAACCTGCGCGAGACGTTCGACTTCTCCGCTTCGGAGTTCGGCGAGGAGGACCCGGACCTGCAGACCTACGTCTTCCGCACGACGCGCAACAGCGCCGAGACGCGCCGCTTCCGCAACCTCGAGCTCTCCTACCAGCAGACCCTCGGCTTCCTGCCGGACCTGTTCCGCGGAACCAGCGTGAACCTCTCCTACTCCCGCACCACCGCGAGCCAGCGCCGCAACGGCCTCGCGCCGCACCGGGTGTCGGGCCGCCTGGGCTACGCCTACCGGCGCTTCAACGGCTCCCTCGGGGGCGTGTTCACGGACGAGCGGCCCGACGGCGTCTATGGCCGCTTCCGCGAGGCGGTGCTCCAGTTCGACACCTCGCTCAACTGGCGCCTCAACGCCTCCACTTCGCTCTACGTGCAGGGGCGAAACATCACCGGCCAGCCGCTACGCTGGTTCGACACGCCGCCCGGCGTCGCCGAACGCCGCCAACGCGTCCTCCGGCTCTACCAAGAGTACGGGGCCAACTGGAACTTCGGGATCAAGGGGACGTTCTGAGCG
>SYDD01000225.1 GCA_005786775.1 Opitutaceae bacterium | reverse complement strand
GGGATGCTGGGCCCCGCTCCTTCGCGGCGCAAACCCGGTTTCCGCGCATCGGACCGCCGGGCGCGCGCCGCGCTCCCGGAGGAGGGAGCGGTGCACGTCCGCAAAGCGTGCTGGCCCGGGCCGAGGCGAGTGCCCCGCAACCGGCTCCGCCCGAGGGCCCGCGTCAGGTTAGCAGCGGGCTCCTCTTGTAAAGTTTACACGAATGCGCGTCCGAAACTCTTACACTTAAAACGGGCGCAATTCTACGTAAGCAAAAGCACGGATACATTGGAAATCCCTATCCATCAACTCTCTCTGCTTATTTCAAGAGAGCTACAGCAAGCTGGCATGACCGGAGCTAGGGGGAGAGTACAGCCGCAATGTTTCTTCCTTTGCCCATCCTTAATATGAAGCCTAAGACGACGTGCCGTTTGGTGGTGTGGGGTCTGCTCGGCTGGTCCACCGCCGTCGCGATCCCGGTTCAGCCCGCCATTACCGGCAATTTGACCTTCACGAGTACCCAAGGTGTCTACCTAGAGGGTCCCTCCAACCCGCTCACCATTTTCAACGCGACCGGGCTCGACTTCAACGATGGGGACGCGAACGACACCCCGATCGTCTCGACCAACGCCACGGTCGCTTCCGCCACCGGGGACTTTGCCTCTTTGCTCAACTCCGCCGCCCTGGTTCGCGACTTCACCTTCGCGACCCCGCCGGGCGCATCCTACGCGGTGTGGACCGCGGGTTCGTTCAACTTCTTCCTCACCGCGGTCACGATCGACGTCAACGCGCCATGGCTTCGCATCTTCGGCGATGGCTACGTCGAAGGTACCGGCTTCAGCCGCACGCTCGGCTACTTCAACCTTGATGTGCTCGCCTCGCGCGATCTCACGCAGGTACGCGGCGTCAACTTTTCGTGGCAGGCGTCTTCCGGCGTGTACGAGAGCACGTCGACCTCACTCAACAACGTGGCGGCGGTTCGCGAGGACGTCTCGGTGATCCATCTTCTCGGGCTCGCGTGGGGCGCCCTGAGCGGAGGTTGGTTCGTGCTGCGCCGGGGGCGGCGCCGGCTGACGCATGCCCAAGTTGGGTTAGCCCGGTCCGTGGGCTGAGCCGCCGCGCGTTAATCGGTGCGGTGCAGGCCGGAGGGGAACTTTGGTTGGTCCCCGCCGGCTTGGTCGTTGCTTCAGGGCAGCGCGTAGATCTCGACTAGGGCTTCGCCGGTGCCGGGCCCGGAGATCTGGACGGTGTAGCCGCGGCCGGCGGTCAAGTTCGCGACGAGGGCGGCGTCGCGGCTGCCCGTGGGAAACGGGAAGGCGCCCGCGGCCGCGAAGGTCGGCGCGAGGGCGGCGTCCCATTGGTCGTTCTCGGCGAGCCGGGCGCCGCGGTCGTCGTACACCTCGAGGCGCGGATCCGCGAGGGTCCCGGGAACGCCCAGGGCCGCCAGCCCGGGCCCGGCGGCGCGCAGCAGGACGCGGGCGGGGCCGTTGCCGGCGAGGTGGAAGCCGACGATGAGAAGGTCCGCGCCCGACCCGGCCCGGTGGCGCGCCGACAGGTTCACGAGCCGCCCTTCGGGTTGCCCGCCGCTGTCGTAGGCCTCGACCAGCACGGCGCCCCCACCCGGCCCGGCCACGACGGCGGTGTGCGGCCCCTCGACCGTGGCGAGCAGCGTGGCGTCGCGGCTGGCCGCGGGGAAGGGGAACGCGCCCAGCGCCGCCATCGTCCCCGCGAGGGCCGCTGGCCAGTCGTTGTTCCCAGCCACCCGCTCGGCGCCGCGGTAGAGGTCGAGGCGCGGATCCGGCAGCGCCCCCGCCAAGCCAAACGCGCTGAGGGCCGGTCCTGCCGCGCGGACCAGCAGCCGCCGGGCGCCTCCGGCCACGACGAAGCCGACGGTCACGCCCTGTTCCGCGGGCAGGTTGGTGCGCAGGGAAAGGTTACCCAGCCAGGCGCCGGGGCGGTTCGTCGCGACGACGGGCGGCGGCGGGGTGGCAAGCAGGGTCGCCTCGTTGGAGAAACCGAAGCTCGCGCCCGCGGCGTTCACGGCGGCCACGCGGTAGGCGAGGGCGGTGTTGGCCGGCGCAGTGGGGTCGACGTACTCGGTCACCGGCGCGTTGACGCTGGTCAGCGCGGTCCACGCGCCCTCGCCCAGCCGGCGCTCAAGGCGGAAGCTGGTGCTCTGCGGGGACGCATTGCGCCAAGCGAGCCGGACGCCCCCGGGCGTGGCGGTGGCGGCGAGGTCCGCGGGCACGGCCGGGGCGAGGCTGTCGAGGTAGTCCTGCACGCCCTCGCGGATGGCCCGGGCGACGAGCGCCCGGAAGCGTTCGTCCTGCATCGCCGCGTTGTCAGGCGTCGGCCGGTCCATGAAGGCGACCTCGATCAGAATGGCGGGCCGGGTGGCGAGGCGGTTCTCGCCGTAGCTGCCGTTGAAGCCCTGAACGCGGCGATCGGCCCAAGAGGCGAGGTAGTCGCGGCGGAGCGCGGTGATCAGCCGCCCGTGGACGGCATCGGCGAGGCGTTTGCTCTCGGGGCCGAACCCGTTGCTGGTGTCGTAGAGGGTCTCCGTGCCGGTGCCGCCGCCGCCGTTGTTGTGGAGGCTGACGAGCAGGTCGGCGCCGACGTGGTTGGCCCAGAGGGGGCGGCAGCGGATGTCCTGGCTGAGGTGGTCGAAGCCGGGCTCGTTCCAGACGGTGGCGGGCGCGCCGAGGGCCTTCACGTGGTAGCGGGCGGCCTCCTGCCAGCGGGGGAAGCCGCTTTCGCCGTTGCCGGCGGCGCGGTCGAGCTGCCGGGTGGAAAGCACCTCGGCGCCGGTCGCCGCGAGCTCGTCGCGGAGCAGGGTGATGAAGTCGTGGTTGACGAAGTCCTCGACGATGCCCTGCCAGAAGCCGCGTTGGAGCACCCAGTTGCCGGCGGCGTTCTGGTAATAGCCGTGGCCGGGGCTGACGGCGATCCGGCGGCCGG
>SYDD01000224.1 GCA_005786775.1 Opitutaceae bacterium | reverse complement strand
GCAAGGGCGGGCTGGCCAAGGCCGGGCGGCGCGTGCTTGGCTCCCGGCGATGCCCCGCTTCCCCCGCGTCCTCTCCCTGCTGGCCCTCCTGGCGTTCGCGGCCGCGCCGCTGCGCTCCGCCGCGCCTCCCCCCAACCTCATCTTCATCCTCAGCGACGACCTCGCCCAGGGGGATCTCGGCGTCTACGGCCAGCGGCTGATCCGCACCCCGCGGCTCGACCGGATGGCCCGCGAGGGCACGCGCTACACCCAGGCCTACTCCGGCACCACCGTCTGCGCGCCCTCGCGCGCCTCGCTGCTCACCGGGCTCCATACCGGACACTCCCCGATCCGCGGCAACTGGGAGGTTCAGCCCGAGGGTCAGTTGCCCCTTCCAGCCACCACGCCCACCGTCGCCGAGCTCCTGCGCCGCGCGGGCTACGCCACGGCCGCGATGGGCAAGTGGGGGATGGGGATGTTCGACACCTCCGGCAGCCCCCTCCGGAAGGGCTTCGACCATTTCTTCGGCTACAATTGCCAGCGCCACGCCCATTCCTACTTCCCGACCTACCTCTACCGCGATGACCGCCGCTTCGAGCTGCCGGGCAACAACGGCACGGGCCTCGGCCCCGTGTACGCCCAGGACCTGATCCAGGAGAATGTCCTGCGCTGGGTCCGCGCCCAGCGGGATCGTCCTTTCTTCCTCTATTACGCGATCACGCTCCCGCACGGCCGCTTTGAGATCAACGAGCTCGGGGACTACGCCCGCGAGCCCTGGACGGCCCAGCAGAAGGCCTACGCCGCGATGGTCACGCGGCTTGACCGCGACATCGGCCAGTTGCTCGACCTCCTCGCCGAGCTCGGGCTCGAGGGCCGCACCCTCGTGATGACCGCCGGCGACAACGGCTCGTCCTTCGATCCGGACTCCGAGATCGGCCGTCTCTTCAACCAGGCGAGCAACGGCCTCCGCGGCTACAAGCGGGGACTCTACGAGGGCGCCCTGCGCCAGGCCGCGCTCGCCCGCTGGCCCGGCGTCATCCCTGCCGGCCGCGTCACGGACGAGCCCTGGGCCTTCTGGGATTTCCTGCCCACGGCCACGGAACTCGCCGGTGTGCGGCTGCCTGCCGATCACCGCACGGATGGCCGCTCGCTCGTGGAATTTCTCCGCGGCGGACCCGCGCCGCGCCGCGATTTCTTTTATTGGGAACTGCACGAGCAACGCCCGCTGCAGGCCGCGCGTTTCGGCGACTGGAAGGCCGTCCGCAACGGCCACGACCAGCCGCTTGAACTCTACGACCTCGCCCGCGATCCGGGGGAACGCGCCAACCTCGCCGCGACCCGCCCCGACCTCGTTGCACGCGCGGAGGGCATCCTTCGCTCCGAGCACACCCCCGATCCCCGCTGGCCCCTCGATCGTCGCTCCCCCGAGCGCCAGTCCCCGGCCGGCAAGCAGAAGGCCCAAGGCGCCAAATGAGTCCCGTCCGCCGCCACGCCTTTCGCCTCCTGTGGCTGGGGCTCGCGCTCGCCGTGGCCGCTACCGCCGCGGCCGCGGAGCCCCGCTCCCCGAACGTCGTGGTGATCCTGCTCGATGACCTCGGCTGGGGCGACTTCTCCTGCTTTGGCAACCAGACCGCGCGCACGCCCCACATCGACCGCCTCGCCCGCGAGGGCCTGCGCTTCGAGCAGTTCTACGTCGCCTCTCCCATCTGCTCACCCTCGCGCACGGGAATCATCACCGGCCAGTACCCGCAGCGGTGGCGCATCTCCTCCTTCCTGAACAACCGCGCCGAGAACGCCGCCCGTGGGATGGCCGACTGGCTCGATCCCCGCGCGCCCTCCCTTGCGCGCCAGCTCCGCGCCGCCGGTTATGCCACGGGCCACTTCGGGAAATGGCACCTCGGCGGCCAGCGCGACGTGGGCGACGCCCCGCTGCCGGCGGCCTTTGGCTTTGAGGCCTCGCTGGTGAACTTTGAGGGTCTCGGCCCCCGGGTGCTGCCTCTGCTGGATGCCTTTGACGGTAACCCGCCCCGCCGGCACGCCCTCGGCTCCGACGCTCTCGGCCAGGGCGAGGTCGCCTGGCGGCCCCGCCCCGAAGTCACCCCGGCGTTCGTCTCCGCGGCGCTCACATTTATGGACGCGGCCACGCGCGCCGGCCGGCCCTTCTTCCTGAATCTCTGGCCGGATGATCCGCATTCCCCCTTTTTCCCCTCGCGGGCGCGCCGGGGGGACGGGTCCAAGGAGGCCCTCTACCGGGGCGTGATCGAGGAACTTGACGCGCAGCTCGGGGAATTCTTCAGCGCCCTCCGCGCCCGCCCCGATTGGCGCGACCAGACCCTGGTCGTCCTTTGCTCGGACAACGGCCCCGAGTTCGGCGCCGGCTCCTCCGGCGGCCTCCGCGGCAGCAAGGCGATGCTGTACGAGGGCGGCGTGCGTTCGCCGCTCATCGTCTGGGGCCCCGGGCTCGTCACCCCGTCCCGCACGGGATCGGTCAACCGCGCCGCCGTGCTCGCCTCCATCGACCTCGCGCCCAGCCTCCTCGCGCTCGCCGGGGCCACCGCGCCCGCGGAACACGTGCTCGATGGCGTGGACGTTTCCGCCACGTTGCTCGGCCGCGCGGACACCGGCCGCGGCCGCCCGCTCTTCTTCCGCCGCCCGCCGGACCGGAACACGTTCTCCGGGGTCGCGGACCTGCCGGACCTCGCCGTGCGCGACGGCCGCTGGAAGCTGCTCTGCGAGTACGATGGGTCGCGGGCGGAGCTCTACGACCTTGAGGCCGATCCGGCGGAGAGCCGCGACCGGGCCGCGGATTTCCCGGTCGAGGTCGCGCGCCTGCGGGCCGCGGTGCTCGCTTGGCACCGCCAACTGCCGCCGGACCTCGGCGCCGCCTACCGCCCCGCGCCCAAACGCAAGGGCTGAGCTTGGCGGGCGGGCCGCGCCCCGGGCTTGCCTCGGGCGCCGCTCCGCGCCGTGGTGAGTTATGTCCCCGCTGCCCCTGATGCGCCGGGTGCGGCAGGTCTTCCCGCCCTCCGCGCCCCTCGATCTGCCCGCGGCCGTCGCCGCCGGGCTCGAACGCCTGCGGCCCGCGTTGCGCCCCGGCTCGACCGTGGCCGTCGGGGTCGGCAGCCGCGGCATCACCGGGCTCGCCCGCCTCGTCGCGTTGCTGGTCGCCGGGCTGCGGGGGTATGGCGTCAAGCCCTTCCTGTTTCCCGCGATGGGCAGCCACGGCGGCGCGACGCCGGAGGGCCAGTTGCAGCTCCTCGCCAGTTACGGCGTCACGGAGGCCGCGCTGGGCGTCCCGATACGCCCCTCCCTCGAGGTGCGGCAGGTCGGCGTCTCGGCCGAGGGGGTGCCGGCCTACTGCAGCGTGGAGGCCCTCGCGGCCGACGCGATCGTGCTGCTGAACCGGGTGAAGCCCCACACCGACTTCTTCAGTGCCACGCTCGGCAGCGGCCTCATCAAGATGACCGTCGTGGGCCTCGGGAAGCAGGCGGGCGCCTCGGCGATGCACGACGCCGCCTGCCGCATTGGCCACGAGCAGGCGATCCGTGGGATCTGGCGGGTGCTGCGCGACGCGACCCCGCTGATCGGCGGGCTGGCCGTGCTCGAGAACCAGCACCACGCGACCGCGCAGGTGACGGGCGTCCGCGCCGCGGACTTCGAGATGGTGGAACCCGGGTTGCTGGCGGACGCCCGCCGCCTGCTGCCGTTGCTGCCGTTCGAGGAGATCGACCTCCTGGTGGTCGACCGCATCGGCAAGAACATCAGCGGGACCGGGATGGACACCAACGTGATCAACCGCTCGGTGCACGGGTACTCCGCGTCGCTGGCGCGGGAGGGCCGGCCGGCGCCCTTCATCCGGCGCATCTTCGTCCGGGGACTCACGCCCGAGACGCACGGCAACGGCGTGGGCATCGGGCTGGCGGACGTCACCACGGCCCGCGTGGTCCGCAGCCTGGATCAGCAGGCGATGGCGATGAACGCCCTGACCGCGATGGCGCCGCAGTCGGCCAAGGTGCCGCTGTGGTTCGCGGATGACCGCGAGGCGATCGGGCGGACCCTCGGGGCGCTGGCGCTGCGGGCGGGCGAGCAACCGCGGGTCGTACGCATCGCCGACACGCTCTCGGTCGCCCGCCTCGAGGTTTCCGCCGCGTTGTGGCCCGAGGTCGAGGGCCGGCCCGGGCTCGCGTTCAGCGGCCCGCCGCGGGAGTGGATCTTTGATGCGGAAGGTTCCCTGCGGGACGAGCCGGACGGCGCGGACGTGGCTTGAATCTGGTCGCCCGCCGGGATCCGCTTCCGCGAATGCCGTCCCGCCTCGCCTACACCACGCTCCTGATCGACGACTACGACCGGGCCATCGCCTACTTCACGCGGGTGCTGGGGTTCGCGGTGCGGGCGGACGAACGCCTCTCCGCGGCCAAGCGCTGGGTGGTCGTGGCGCCCCCGGGCGCGGGCGGGGCGTTGTTGCTGGCGCAGGCGAGCACCCCGGCCCAGCGGGCGCTCATCGGCGGGCAGGGTGGGGGACGGGTCTGGCTGTTCCTCCACACGGAGGATTTCGCGGCGGAGCACGCCCGGCTGCTCGCGGGCGGGGTGCGTTTTGAGGAGAACCCGCGGGACGAGCCCTATGGCCGGGTCGCGGTCTTCGTCGATTGCTGGGGCAACCGTTGGGATCTGGTGCAGCCCTCGGCCGCGACCGCGTGAGCAGGGGCAGCGGGACGGCCACATGAGGCGCCAGGGGCTCGTCGGCGGGCGAAAAATCTTACGCTTTTCCGACCGTCCCTTCACGTTCCCTTCACGCGGCGATTGGTAGCGTGCCGGCCTCCTCTCCCTGCCGGTTTCAGGACCATTCCCAAATCGTGGAGCCCTCCTTCCCGGGGCTCCCCGGCAGCGGGCGGAGATCCTCGATGCACCTCCTCCCCGTATCTTCCTCGCGTGACCGGATGCTGCCGGCCGCGCTTTGCCTGGCCGCCCTGTTTGTTGTGACCTCCCCCCTGCGGGCGGCCGCGGCCGCGGAACCGGTCACCTCCGCCGCCCCTCCCTCGCTCTGGTTCGCCGAGTTTTCCGCCGGCCTCAGCGTGATCCCGGCCGGGGACGTCACCCTGGGCGGTCGCACCTACGAGGGTGACTTCAAGGATGGGCCGTTCCTGCGCGGCGCGGTGGGCCGGCGCTTTGGCGCGAACTGGACCGTCGCGGGCGAGTGGTTTTACCGGAAGAACGAGCTGGGTTCCCTCGACGCGGGAGACCGCCGGTTCACGCGCGGAGACGTCGCCTCGAACAGCCTCTTCCTCAGCGCGACGTACACTGCCGGCCCGCGCTTCTCGTGGCAGGGGATCGAGCCGTACGCGGGTCTGGGCTTCGGCTGGATCCAGGAACTCGATCTCGATCTGCAAGGCCCGGATGGCGGCGGCTTCGAGTCCGGATCCTTTCCGGCGTGGCAATGGAGCCTCGGCTTGAAACGGCCCCTCGCCGCCCGCGCGGAGATCTTTCTCGAGGGCCGCGCGGTGGCGGCGGGGGAGCGGGAACTGCAGGGTCCGGGCGGCCGCCGGTTACGGATCGCCTACGACGCCTGGGGGCTGCTCGCCGGCCTGCGCTGGTCTTTCTGAGCCACATCGGTTTCCTGCGGGGATGGGTTCGTCCGGCCAACGCCTGCTGCTCGTCGAGGACGATCTGGACCTCGCGGAGGGGATCGGGGATTTCCTCGCCCGCCGGGGCTGGCAGGTCGCGCACGCGCGCCACGGGGCGCTGGCCCTGCGCCTGGCCGCGGCGGACCGCCCCGCGGTTATCATCCTCGATCGCACGATGCCGGGGATGGATGGCCTCGCCGTCTGCCGCGCCCTGCGTTCGGGCCCGCTGGCGGCCATCCCGATCCTGATGCTCACCGCCGCCGATAGCCTCCCGGAGCGGCTCGAGGGCTTCGCGGCGGGGGTCGATGATTACCTTGTGAAACCCTTCGCCCCCACGGAGCTGGAGGCGCGCTTGACGGCCCTAATCCGCCGGTCGGGCACCGCGGTGGGTGGCGGTGTCCTGCGGTGCGCGGGCCTGGAGCTCGATCCCGCCACCCGGGAGGTCCGGCACGCCGGCCGCCCCGTGGAGGTGACCAGGATGGGTTTCTCCATCCTGGAAATCCTGCTGCGCTGTTCCCCCGCGGTCGTGCCCCGCGCGGAACTGGAGCGCGAATTGTGGGGGGACGAGCCGCCGGGCAGCGACGCCCTCCGTTCCCACGTGTTCACGCTGCGCACCGCCCTCGATGGGGTTGGCGGCGCCGGGTTGCTCCGGACGCACCGGGGCGTCGGTTACCAGCTCCGCTCCGGCGAAGGCCCGTCGTGAGCAGCCCTTCCGCCGCTTCCCGTGCGGTCCCGCGTCGCCTGCGCTCCCGGATCCTCCTTGTCGTGACGCTGGCCGCGATCGGTGGCTTCACCGTGATGGCCACGGCGGGCTGGCTCCTCGTCCTCGAGGCCGAGGATGCGATGCTGGATACCCGCTTGAGCGAGGCGGTGCAGGCGCAGGAACACGCGGCGCACGCCTCCGCCGCGCCGCCCTGGCTAACCCGTCTGGAGGACGAGGCCGCTCTACGGCAAAGAACGGGCTTGTCCGCGAGGCCCGAGGGTCCCGGTCCGCACGAGTTGTTCGCCTCCGCTGACGGTGCCACCTTCGTCCTCGTCGGGGGCTTCGCGGATCGCTGGCGCGTCTGGCTCGCCCCCGATCGGGAGCGGGAATACCGACTGCTGCCCGACCGGGCCGGCGCCGGTTGGTGGCTCGCCGACCTTTCGTCGCTCGAATTCACGGAGGCGCGCAGCGCGCGCATCGGCGCCGGGATCCTGGCGGCATCCTGCGCCGTCGGGCTGCTGGCGCTCCTGCTGAGCGCGCTGATCGTCCGCTGGACGGTGCGGCCGGTGGTCGCGCTGGCGGCGCGGGTGCAGGCGACCGCTGGGCGCGTGGAGTCGCCGCCGCGCCCCTTGGCGGAAGGATGCGCGGAGGATGAGGTCGGTTACCTGGCGCGGGCGCTGGATGAGTCCCGCTTGCGGGTGGCTGAATCCCTCGCACGGGAACGCCAGTTCATCGCGGAATGCAGCCCCGAGCTGCGCACGCCGCTGGCGGTGCTCAAGGCCGCGGCTGACCTGCTGCCCGAGGTGGTCGAGGAGCCGGAGGGCCGGGCGCGGGCGCTGGCCCGGATGACGCGTGCCGTGCAGCGCGCCGAGCGCCTGGTGCAGTTCTTCCTCGTGCTGGCGCGGGAGGGGCGGGAACGGACCGGCGTCCAATGGGTCCCGCTGCGCCCGGTCGTGGAGGAGGCAATGGAGGATCAGCGGATCATCCGTCCGGATCCGGCGCGTGACCTCAGGTTGGCGATCCCGCCGGAGGTGCGCCTTTCCGCGGACCGGGAAGTCCTGCTGATGCTGGTGCACAATCTGATTGGCAACGCCCTCCAGCATGCGCCCGAGGGGCCGGTGACCGTGTCGTGGTCGGAAGACGGCACCCTGGCGATTGACGATGAAGGCCCCGGTTTCCCGGAGGCGGGCGATGAGGCGCGGCCGCGGGGCTACGGGCTGGGTCTGGCGCTGGCCCGGAGACTGAGCGAGACACAGGGTTGGGCGCTCCGGACCGCGCGTTCCCCGGCGGGCGGCGCGCGGGTGAGCATCCAGTTCCCGGATGCGGCGGTGCGATCCGCCGCGGTCGCTTAATGGCCTCGGAAAGACCGGAAGCGATGGCCACAAAAGGCGCAAAGGGCTGATCGGCGGATCGGGAGCGGTGCGTGGCGTCCATAGACGCCACCCGGAATCCGTCCGCGCCTTGATCCCGGGCGCTTTGGGTCGCCATCCCGCCGGCAGCGCCTGCGTGGCCTTTCCCTCCGATGCTCCTAGCTACATCCTTCGGTTATCCTTCGGTAACCCTTCGGTTTTACCTAGGTAAATTGACCTAAAATGTTGATAGAACCGAAGGATGACCGAAGAATAACCGAAGGACAAAGATTGGCGCAAGGTTCCAGCTCGGAACGGAAAAGCTAGGGCTTATCGGCTCAAAGCCAAGGGGTTAGGATAGCGCAAGGATGACTGCGGGCCTGCGCGCCGGCGGGGCGGGCCTCGGGGCGGTGGGCGCGGAAGGGCCTGGGGATGCAGGCAAACAAAAAGCCCCGGAAACCTTTCGGTCTCCGGGGCTTATGTGGGAGTGGGCGTTCGCCACGCGCTCTTTCCCGTTTACACACGCTTGGGCGCTCTCGCTTTCGCGGGCGGTGTGTTTCCCGACGCCACTCTCCGCGGCAGGCGGAGTTCCGGTCTCATAGCGGGACCGTCCCGGCCGTTTCCAGCCGGAATCTTTCGAGTGAGGCCTCTGCGCCCGGTTCGGACGTCCCCTGCCGGGGACCTCGCGCCGGACGTGGTGCTGACACGCCTGCAAAGGTGCTTCGCGTCGGCACCGTGACCACGGGGACGGCGCCGGGGATTAGCCGGCCGTTGGCCCCGTGTTACGGGTCTGACCTCTTGCCTCTCAGGTTGCGTTTCGCGTTTGCAGGGGGGTGATGCCGTTTTTCGACACCGCCCCCGGAGGAGGTGGACGGACTTTGCCAGGTCCGTGCGCTCCCCGCCGCAGCCTCTCCTTTGCGCGCCCGTTCCCGTCTGGGGAGCGGGCCTTTTGGCGGGGTCGTCCCGCCGGGAAAGGCTTTGGCGTTCTGGTCGGCGCAGTAGCAACCGTTACCCTCTGGGGTGACTGCGTGGATCCGCGGTTCGAAACTTCCCGCGGACCTGACTCGGCTGGGCGTGGTTTCTGATCACGCCTGGCCGCACAGTTCCTGATTCGTGCGTGAACTGACCGGACACGACTCCGGCCAGAGGAACTGGTGACATATGCCTGGGCGCGGCTTGCGCCGCGTCGAGGGGAGGGCGGCACCAGTTGCCGCCTTCCTTTCCCCGGTCGCCCGGGAGTATCCCAGTCGTGCTCTCAGTGGCGTTTTTCAGGCCGCTGCGCTGCGACTGTTCTATCAAGGAACAAGGGAGACCGTGTCCGCCTTGGTCCGAAAGGAAAGCAGGAGTTCCTCACGATCGCTGCACCGGGCGGAACGGTGAATAAGTTGGGCCCAACCTTGTTCACCGATTATTCACCGCGGGCGGCGGGGCCACTGCGGCGCGTCGCCCCGAGGGCGCCCCTGTAGCACCAAGATTGGAGCTTGGCTCATCCGGGGACGGACGATGCCGTCGTCAGACCAGCCTCAGGAGGTTGATAGGATATCGATTCCCTCGAGACCGAAGTGAGGGGCGGCGGCCAGCAGGTGTCGATCGTGGCTGTAGATTTCCTTCAGTCCGGTCCTGGCAGCGCAGGCCAGATGAAGCGCATCCGCGGCGCGGATGAAGACGGAGGGTCGCAGCGCCGCGAGGCGTGCGCAGGCGTCCTCGAACAGGTTGTTTTCCACCGGCAGCCAAATGATTAGCCGACGGATCTCATCCGCGGCCAACTGAGTTAAGGACTGGCCCAGACCGACGGCGTCGATCCGGCCTTCCCGCTGATGGCGCTTGAGGCCGGAAACCAGTTCCAGTTTGCCGTGCCGCGAGCAGACGAAACCGCGCTGGCCAGTCCTCCACGCATTGACTTCGGCTGATCCGGTTTCGTGGGCGTACAGCTTCAGCAGGTAGGAGGTGTCCAAATAGTGCACCGTGACCTCAGCGGCCGTCGCGCTCCTCCGAGATGATCAGCGTGGAGTCGAAATTGATCTTCGGTAACTTGTTCCAGTCTCGCCCTGTGAATATTGGCTGCAGCTTGGCGGGTGCGGACACGGCTCTCGGCGAAGCGACCTTGTGGCCGGGAACGCTGGTCAGCGGCGTCGGTTTGGATGCCCGGCGCGTCCAGGATTCAGTGCGCGCGCGAAGCTTCCGGGAGGGTTTCTTTTTCATAGTCGGAGGGGTGTCTCCTACGTGATCCGCGTCAAGGGTGTCGCCTACCCGAGTTTATGGGGCAAGTGCGCCCCGCCTCACGTCGCCCAGGCGCGGTCGCCGGGGCGCAGGGGCACCGAGCCGCGGTAGGCGCCGGGCACCGGATCGTAGCGCAGGGCCTGGGTCGCGCCCGCCTCGGCCGTGAAGTACCCGAGCAGCGTCAGATCCTTCACGTGACGCCACGGGGCCACCCCGTCGCGGGCAGGCGGCGGCTGGCGCTCGAGGGCCACCAGCAGGCTTTCCCGCTCCGCGGTGGGCAGTTCAGGGAACAGGCGGGACCCCGCCGCCTGCGCGCGTTTTGCGACCTCGGCCAGCAGCCGCCGCACCGCTTCGGCCGCGGCGGGCGGATAGCAGTCGGCAGTCATCACCAAAATGAAGCGCCCGATCGCGACCGACCCCGCGCCCGGGGAACCCGGGGTGGCGGGCAAAATGGTGTCGCCGATGGCGTCGAGCAGGGCCTCCTCGGAGGCGCTCCAGCCGTCGGGGCGCGGCAGGGCGGACCAGCCGCGGTGGGGGAGGGAGCCGAGCGCGGCGGCGGCCGCGAGCTGGGCGGCGTGGCGGAGCAGGGTGCGGCGATTCACAGGGTGCCTTTCCCGAGCTCGTCGACCGCGTGCCGGGCAGCCCGGGCGGTGAGCGCCATGAAGGTCAGGGAGGGATTCTGCACGCCCGTCGACGCCATGCAGGCGCCGTCGGTGACGAACACGTTCGGGCAGGTGTGGAACTGGTTCCAGCGGTTGAGGAGCGACTGCCGCGGGTCGCGCCCCATCCGGGCGCCACCCATCTCGTGGATGTCGAGCCCCGGGTTGCGGCGGTCGTCGGTCGCGCGGATGTCGCGGGCGCCGGCCGCCTCGAGCATCGCGCGGCCCTGTGCGAGGAAGTCCCGGATCATCCGCTCGTCATTCTCGGTGTACCCGATGGAGGTCACCAGTTGCGGGATGCCCCACGGGTCGCGCTGGTTAGCCGAGAGCCGCACGTGGTTCTCGTACCGCGGGATCGTCTCGCCCTGCATCATCATATAGATGCCCCACGGGCCAGGGCGGGTCAGCTCCTCTTTGTACTTGGCGCCGATGCCGGGCGCGCCCTGGCCGCGCGTCCAGCCGCGGCGGGCCGCGCTGAAGAACACCATATACCCGCGCTGGAAATCCGTCTCCTGCCGCGTGACGTTGCGGAAGTTGGGCATCATCGGCTGGGTGGGCCGGCGGCCGGAGTAGTAGGAGTCGGCGAACCCCTCGAGGGAGGCGTTGAGGCTGCCGCGGTAGTTGTGGAACGCCACGTGGCGGCCGAGCAGCCCGTGGTCGTTGCCAAGGCCGGCGGGGTACCGGCGCGACTTCGAGTTCAGCAAAATCAGGTTCGTGTTGAGGCAGGCCGCGTTCACGAAGATCACCTTCGCGAAGTACTCCGTGACCGCCTTGGTCGCGGCGTCGATTACCCGGACTCCCGAGGCGCGGCCGGTGGCGTCATCGTGGAGGATGGATTCGACGACGGAGCCGGGGCGGATGGTGAGGTTCCCGGTGCGGGCGGCCCAGGGTAACGTGGAGGAATTGGAGGAGAAGTAGCCGCCGAACGGGCAACCGCGGTAGCAGAGGTTACGGGACTGGCACTTGCCGCGGCCCTGGGCGAGGTGCTCCGGGCGGGCCTCGGTCAGGTGGGCGCAGCGGCCCTGCACCACGCGGCGGCCGGGGAACGCGCCCTCGATGCGCCCGGCCATCGCGCGCTCGGCGTCATTCATCTCCCAGGCCGGAAGAAACTCGCCGTCCGGCAGCCCCTCGACCCCGTCGCGGTTCCCGCTGATCCCGACGAAGCGCTCCACGTGGCTGTACCAGGGCGCGAGCTCGTCGTAGGTGATGGGCCATTCGGCGAAGCCGTCGCGCGCGGGACCTTCGAAGTCGTGGTGGCTCCAACGCTGGGTCTGGCGCGCCCAGATGAGGGACTTGCCCCCGACCTGGTAGCCGCGGATCCAGTCGAAGGGCTTTTCCTGCACGTAGGGCTGCTCGGCGTCCTTGGCGAAGAAGTGCTCCGTGGCCTCGTCGAAGGCGTAGCACTTGCGGGCGATGGGGTTGGCCTGGGCGAGGGCGCGGGGCAGGCGGCCGCGGTGGGGCAGGTCCCAGGGGTTGGCGAGCGCCGTGGGGTAGTCGCGGAGGTGCTGCACGTCGCGGCCGCGCTCGAGCACGAGCGTGCGCAGGCCGGCCTCGCAGAGTTCCTTGGCCGCCCAGCCGCCGCTGATGCCGGAACCGACGACGATCGCGTCGTAGGTGTGGGCCCGCGCGCCCGGGGTGGTGGGGTGGCTGCTCATCGCGAGCAGGTTCGGGGAAGGCGGGGCGGGAATCCAGCCGTTTCCGGCCGGCGGGCGAGTGGATCCTGCGCGCGTGGCGCCGCGGCATTTGGGATTGGCCAACACCGGGTGGTTGGCCCAGAGCGATGCGCGCCCGCGCCGTCCTATGCCGTCGATCCCGGATCTGCCCATCTACGAACTCGAGTCCGCCCTCGTCGCGGCCTTGCGGCAGGGCAACCGTCTCGTGGTGCAGGCTCCGACCGGCTCGGGCAAGTCTACCCAGATCCCGCAGTGGCTCTGGCGGCACGGGCTGCTGGGCGAGGCGGGGCAGGCGGTCGTGCTTCAGCCGCGGCGCCTGGCCGCACGGATGCTGGCGGCGCGCGTCGCCGAGGAGGCCGGGACGCGGCTGGGCGAGGGCGTCGGCTACCAGATCCGGCTCGAGTCGCGGGTCAGCGCGCGGACGCGGATTCGGTTCGTCACCGAGGGGATTCTACTGCGTCAGATGACCTTCGATCCCTCCTTGCCCGGGGTGGCGGCGCTGGTGTTTGACGAGTTTCACGAGCGGCACCTGCACGGGGATATCACCCTCGCGCGGGCCCTGCAGATCCAAGGTACGGTCCGGCCGGACCTACGAATTATCGTGATGTCCGCGACCCTAGATACTGGGAGCTTGGCCACCTACCTGGCGCCGTGCGAGACGCTGGTCTCGCGGGGGCGTACCCACCCGGTGCGGATCGAGTACCAGGCGCGGCCGGTGAACTTTGAGCAGGAGCCGGTGTGGGAGGCCGCGGCGCGGGAGTGCGAGCGGGTCGCGGCCGCCACCCCGGGGGACCTGCTGGTGTTTATGCCCGGCGCCTATGAGATCAGCCGGACCCTGCAGGCCCTCGACGCCGCGCGCGGGTTGCGCGGCTGCCTGGCGCTGCCCTTGCACGGGGAGCTTTCCCCGGAGGCGCAGGACCGCGCGGTCGCGCGTCACGCGGCCCGGAAGATCATCGTCGCCACCAACGTGGCGGAGACCTCGCTGACCATCGACGGGGTGACCGCGGTGGTCGACTCGGGCCTAGCGCGCATCGCGCGCTTCGATCCGCAGCGCGGCATCAACACGCTGCTCGTCGAGCGGATCTCGGCGGCGAGCGCGGACCAGCGGGCGGGGCGGGCGGGCCGGACCGCGCCGGGCGTCTGCGTCCGCCTGTGGACGGAGCGGGAGCACGCCCAGCGCGCGCCCCAGGAAGTGCCGGAGGTGCGGCGGCTGGACCTCTCGGAGGTGGTCCTCACGCTCAAGGCCGCGGGGATCGACGACATCGTTTCCTTCCCCTGGCTGGAGCGGCCGGAGCCGCGGGCCCTCGAGCGCGCGGAACTGCTGCTCGCGGACCTCGGGGCCCTGGGCGCGCCGGGGCCGGCGGGCGGACACCGGGCGATCACCGAGGTGGGGCGGCGGATGCTGCGGTTTCCCGTGCACCCGCGTTACGCGCGGATGTTCCTCGCGGCGGAGGCGGCGGGGTGTGTCCGCGATGCCGCGCTGGTGGCGGCGCTGGCGCAGGGGCGCGGGTTGCTGGTGCGCGGGGTCTCGCGCGAGGTAGAGCAGGCGCGGGAGGATACCCTGGGCGAGGAGCGCACGAGCGACTTTCTGCTGCAGCGCGCGGCGTGGGAGGAGGCCCGGCGGTGCGGGTTCGAGCTGGAGGCGTGCCGGCGTCTCGGCATCCATGCGCAGGCCGCGCGCCAGGTCGGGCCATTGCTGGCCCAGTTCCTCGAGATCGCGGCGGCGGAGGGCCTGCCCGTCGAGGAGCGTTCGGCGGACCCGGACGCGCTGCGGAAGTGCATTTTGGCCGGCTTCTCCGACCAGCTCGCGCGGCGGCTCGACGCGGGGACCCTGCGCTGCGAGCTGGTGCACCAGCGGCGGGGAATGCTGGCCCGGGAGAGCTGCGTGCAGGGATCGCCCCTGTTCGTGGCCGCGGAAATCAGCGAGGTGGGCGGGCGGGGAGGGGAGGTCACGACCTTGCTCTCGCAGGCGACCGCCGTCGAGGAGGCCTGGCTGCGGGAGCTGTTTCCGGAGGATTACCAGGAGACCCAGGGCGTGGTTTACGATGAGCAGGCGCGCCGGGTGGTGGCCCGACGGGAGCGCCGTTTTCGCGATCTGGTGCTGGAGTGTCGCGCCGGGGGCGACGACGTGCCCGCCTCGGCCGCGGCCGCGCTGTTGGCGCGCGAGGTCCTCGCGGGCCGCATTCGCCTAGAGGGTTGGGACGAGGCGGTCGAGCAATGGATTATCCGGGTGAACCGGCTGGCCGAGTGGTTCCCGGAGCTGGAGGTTTCGCCCATCACCCCCGCTGATCGGGCGACTCTGATTGAGCAGGTTTGTTACGGCGAGCGCGGGTACCGCGACTTAAAAGATAAGCCTGTACTGCCCGTCTTGCGCGAGTGGCTGACGGCCGAGCAATTGGCGGTGCTCGACGATTACCTGCCGGAGCGCCTCGTAATGGCGAATGGCCGCCGCGCGCGGCTGACCTACGCGGCGGAGGGACCGCCGGTGCTGAGCGCGCGGATCCAAGAATTGTACGGCATCGAGGGCCGGTTCGCGGTGGGCCACGGGCGGGTGCTGGTGCGCATCGAGGTGCTGGCGCCCAACCACCGGCCGATCCAGGTGACGGAGGACCTGGGCGCGTTCTGGCGGGAGATGTACCCGAAGGTGCGCGCGGAGTTGTCGCGCCGCTACCCCCGGCACGAGTGGCGGTGAGCGGGGCCGGGCTTGACCTGCCCGGGCGCCCGACGCTGGGATGGCGCATTCGGAGCCGGTTCCCCGCCGGCGCATTCACCCCGTCCGTTTCACCCCCGTATCCTGCCATGACCCTGTTGCCCCGCCGCACCTTCCTCCGCCAGTCCGCGTTCGCCGCCGGTTCGCTCGCCCTGCTGGGCGGCACCCGTTCGGCCGCGCGGGTTGTCGGCGCCAACAACCGCCTGCGCATTGCCGTCGCTGGCCTCAACGGCCGCGGCAAGAGCCATATCTCCGGCTGGCTGGAGCAGCCCAACGTCGAGATCGCGTATCTGATCGACCCCGACCAGCGCGTGCTGGAGCGGACCCTCAAGAACGTGCAGGAGCGGGTGCAGGGCCGCTACACCCCGCAGGGTGTCGCGGATGTGC
This sequence comes from Opitutaceae bacterium, assembly GCA_005786775.1. Lineage (GTDB taxonomy): Bacteria > Verrucomicrobiota > Verrucomicrobiia > Opitutales > Opitutaceae > ER46. The sequence goes on along the minus strand of SYDD01000224.1, from coordinate 4,777 downwards.
GGAAGGCGCTGGCCGATCCCAATCTGGACGCCATCTCTATCGCGGCCCCGAACCATTGGCATTCGCTGATGACCATCTGGGCAGCGCAGGCGGGCAAGCACGTGTACGTGGAGAAGCCGATGAGCCACGACGTGGTCGAGGGCCGGGTGGTGGTGGCCGCGCAGCAGAAGTACGGGGTGGTTATCCAGCACGGCACCCAGCGCCGCAGCGACGCGAAGCTGGCGGGCCTCCACGCGGCGATCCAGGCGGGCAAGTTCGGGCGCCTCAAAGTTTCCTACGGGTACTGCTGCAAGCCGCGCGACACGATCGGGATGAAGCCCGCGGGCGCGCCGCCGGCGGGGCTCGACTGGAACCTGTGGCGCGGCCCGGCGCAGACGGCGTACCACCCGAACCTCGTCCACTACAACTGGCACTGGTTCTGGGCCACCGGCAACGGGGATATGAACAACCAGGGCACGCACCAGCTGGACGTCGCCCGCTGGGCGCTCGACCCGAAGCTGACCAACCCCGTGCGCGTGATGGCGCTGGGCGGGCGCTTCAAGTGGAACGACCAGGGTGAGACGCCGAACACGATGTTCGCCATCGCTGAGTATCCGAACGGCCAGCAGGTGTTCTTCAACGTCCGCAATGTGAACCACCCGGGGTACGTCCACCAGGTGAAGAACGAATATTACTTCGAGGACGGTGGCCGCATCGTCGATGGAACGTACTTCGCCAAGGGCAGCGCCAAGGGGGAGAAGCTCGACCTCCCGCCGGGCCAAGTCACCCCGGGCGGCAACTGGGGCTCGTTCATCGCGGCCTGCCGCGCGGGCAAGCCCGAGATGGCCAATGGCAACGCCGCCGAGTCGCACTACGCCAGTGTGCTGGGGCACCTGATGAACAATTCCTACCGGCTCGGCCGGAAGGTGCCGTTCAACGCGAAGGCCGGGCGCTTTGGGGACAATGCGGCCGCCGCGGAGCATTTCCTGAAACTCCACGAGATGATGCGTGACGGCGCGGGCGTCCCGGAGAACGGGGCCGAGTACGTGGTGGGGCCCTGGCTGACCTTTGACCCGGCGGCCGAGCGGCACACCGGCGAGTTCGCGGCCGAGGCCAACGCGCTCCTCCAGGATCCCAACCACAAGGGCTTCGAGATCCCCTCCGCGGCGAAGGTCTGATCTGCGCCCGGGCCGCCGCCGCGCCGAAAAGGGGTTGCCTCGGCGCGGCGGCGCCGGTGCCTTGGACGCTTTCCGGCGTCCATGACTGAGCTCCTCATCATCAAGCCCTCCTCCCTCGGGGACATCGTCCACGGGTTGCAGGTGGCCGCGTCGTTGAAGGCGCAGGTCGAGGGGTTGCGGATCTCGTGGGTCGTGCGCGAGATCTTCGCGCCGATCGTGCGCGCCTGCACCGCGGTCGACGAGGTGCACATCTTCGAGCGTGGCGGCGGCGCGAAGGGGTTCCTGCGCCTGACCCGTGAACTGCGGCGGAAGCATTTCGACTTTGTCTTCGACCTCCAGGGTCTCCTGCGCACGGGTCTGCTCACTTCGCGGGTGCATGCCGACCGCAAGGTGGGGCGGTCGGACGCGCGCGAGTGCTCGGGGCTGTTTTACGGCGAGCGCGTACCGCTTCCTCGCGACGGTCGGCAGAGCCACGCCCTTGAGATTCTGCTTCAGTTCTGCCCCGTGCTGGGCGCCAAGGCGGAGTTGCGCGGTACCCTGAGCTTCCGGCCCGTCGAGGGGCTGAGCCTGCGTTTCGCGGATGGCCGGGGGGGCGGCCGGCCGATTTTGATGTTCGTGGATAGCCGCCGCGCCGAGAAATGTTGGAACGGCTTCAAGCAGCTCACCGAATTCATCCTGCGCGAGGACCGCTCCCGCAAGGTGGTCTGGGCGGGCAGCAGTTACGTCCACGACCGGGGGGCTTTCCCGGCGGGCCAATTCTTCAACCTTACGGGCAACACTAGCCTCGTCTCTCTGCCTGCGCTGATCCGCCGGGCGGAGTGGGTGATCGCCAACGACAGCGGTCCGATGCACCTCGCGGCGGCGCTAGGCGTCCCCGTGATGGGCATCTTCGGTCCCACCGACCCCCGGCTGTTCGGCCCGTATCCGCTCAACGCACCCGACCACGTCGTAGTCCAGGCTCCCGTGGGCGACCTACGCCTGCTGGCGGCGAAGGAAGTGTACGCTCGCTTCCAGCGCGCTAGGGCCCGGCGCACGTGAACCCCTTTCTCATATGATTGACCCGAAGCTCCTCCGCGAATCGCCCGATCTTGTCCGCGCGGCGATCGCCAAGAAACACCTCGAGGTGGACCTCGATGCGGTCCTCGCGGCCGATGCCGCGTGGCGGGGCAAGCTGCAGGAGGTCGAGTCCCTGCGCGCCGCGCAGAAGGCCGCCAACACCGCGATGGCCGCCCTGCCCAAGGGCTCGCCCGAGTTCACCGCCAAGGTCGCCGAGATGCGCGCGGTGTCCGCCTCGGTGAAGGAGCGCGAGGGCCAGCTGAAAGAGCTGGAGGAGCGTTTCCACCACGCGATGCTGACGGTGCCGAACCTGCCGCACGCGAGCGTGCCCGAGGGGCGCACCCCGGAGGACAACGTCGTCTTCTCGACCCACGGCGACTGCGCCGCGGTCTCGCCGCACGCGGTGCCGCACTGGGAGATTTCCGGCTTCGAGCGGCTGTTCGACTTCAACCGCGGCGCCAAGGTGACGGGCGCGGGCTTCCCGTTCTACGTCGGGGATGGCGCCCGCATCGTCCGCGCCCTGCTGCGCTACTTCCTCGAGGAGAACGGCCGCGCGGGTTACGTGGAGGTGAACCCGCCCGTTCTGGTCAACGCCGCCAGCGCGACCGCCACCGGGCAGCTCCCGGACAAGGAGGGCCAGATGTACGAGACGACGCCCGACCACCTGTACGCGGTGCCCACGGCGGAGGTGCCGCTGACGAACTTCTTCCGGGACGAGATCCTCGAGGAGTCGGCGCTGCCGGTGTACCGGTGCGCCTACACGCCCTGCTTCCGCCGGGAGGCGGGCAGCTACGGCAAGGATGTGCGCGGGCTGAACCGGCTCCACCAGTTCGACAAGGTGGAGATGCTCAAGTGGGTCCACCCGACGCAGAGCTACATCGAGCTGGACAAGCTCCGGGACGACGCTGAGCGGCTGCTGCGAGGTCTGGGCCTGCCGTACCGGGTGCTCCTGATGTGCGGCGGCGACCTCGGCTTCGTGCAGTCCAAAAAGTACGACCTCGAGGTCTGGTCGGCCGGCCAGAAGCGGTGGCTCGAGGTGTCGAGCTGCTCCAACTTCGAGACCTTCCAGGCGCGCCGCGCCCAGATCCGTTTCCGTTCCCGCGAATCGGGTCGGCCGGAGCTGGTGCACACGCTCAACGGGTCCGGGCTGGCGGTGCCGCGGGTCCTCGCGGCGCTGCTGGAGAATAACCTCCAGGCCGACGGCCGGGTAAAGATCCCGGACGCGCTGGTGCCCCATTTTGGCCGGGAATTCCTCAGCTTTGCGTGAGGCCGCGGCGCGCTTCGGCGCGCTGCTGCCGCGGGAACGGCTGGAGCCGGCGGTGCTCGCGTGGACGCGCGGGCGGCCGCGGGCGGAGCTCTGGGGCGTGGGCTTTTCCGGCGGGGCCGACTCTCTGGCCCTGCTGCTCGCGCTCCACGCGCACTGGCCAGGGCGGCGCCTGCTGGCGCTGCACTTCAACCACGGCCTCCGCGGGGCGGCCGCCCAGGCGGACGCCGACGCGTGCCGCCGGTGGTGCCGGGCGCTTGGCATCCGCTTCCGAACCGGCCGCCGATCCGCCGCGGCCGTGGGGACGGGCGAGGCCCAGCTCCGCGCGGACCGGCTGGCTTTCTTTGCGCGCCACGCCCGCATCGTCTGGCTGGGACACCAGCAGCAGGATGTCGCCGAGGGGATGCTGATGCGCCTCGCCCGGGGGAGCGGCACGGCGGGCCTCGCGGCGCCGCGCCCGGTGCAAACCTTCACGGACGGCCGTCGCTTCCTCCGTCCGCTGCTGGGCGTGAGCGCGGAGGAGTTGCGGCGGCTCCTGCGCGCCGCCCGCTGCCCGTGGCGGGAGGACGCCTCCAATGGCTCCCCGCGCTACTTCCGCAACCGTATCCGTCAGCAGGTGGTGGGCCGCTGGGAACGGGCAGCCGGGCGAGACGCTGTGGCTGGGGCCGCCCTTGCGCGCCGCCTGCTCGAGGAGGATGATGCCGCTCTGGAGCGTTGGGTGGATGAGCTCCGCCCGCTCGAGCGGGACGGACGCCTGAATCTTTCCCGGTTGGCGGGACGGCCCGCGGCCCTTTGGCGCCGGGCCCTTCACCGCTGGCTCCGGCGGCATCCGGCGGCGGGCGAGCCTTCCCGGCAGGCCGTCGATGCCCTGCTGGCAGGCCTTCTGCGGGGCGGTACTTGGCGGCAGAGCCTCGGGCGGAAGGGGTTCGCCGCTTCCGACGGCCGCTTCCTGCGCTACGCAATTGCCGAGGGTCAGGGGGCGAAAAAACGAAGGCGGGCCCGTTGACTTAGCCCGGGGGAACACTCACGGTCTGGGGAAAGTCCACCCTGTGATGTCTGACTCCGACTCCAAGAAGCCGCGTCGCCCCCTCAAGAATCTTCCGCCGGAACGTTTTCAGCCGAAGATGTTGTTCTTCTGGCTCGCGCTCGCCGCGGCCGTGGTCGCGCTGCTGATGCTACCGAACCAGACGGGTTCGACTCCGGAAACGCTTACCGTGCAGGAAGTTGTTGAGCGGGCGGAAAACAATCTGATCAACCGCGAACCGGCCAAGGCCGCCGTGATCCGCTCGGATCCGAGCGG
>SYDD01000223.1 GCA_005786775.1 Opitutaceae bacterium | reverse complement strand
CGATGACCTGCGCGACTGGATCGGGTATTTCGGCCGCAACCCGCAGTCCCGCACGCCCAACTTCGACCGCCTCGCGCGGATGGGCACCGCCTTCACCCGCGCCTACTGCGCCTCGCCCGCCTGCAACCCCTCGCGCGCCGCCCTGATGACCGGGCGGCGGCCCTCCACCTCGGGCGTCTACGACAACGGGATCGACTTCCGCCCTCTCCTTCCGCCGGAACTCGCCCTCACTCACCACTTCCGCCAGGCCGGCTACTTCGTCCACGGCGCCGGGAAAATCTACCACGAGTCCTACCGGCGCCCCTCGGAGTGGGAACATTACCTGGAGAAGGAGCGCGCCTATCCTCCGCTGCCCCCGGGCCGCAGCGACGGCGTCGGCGGGATCAAGTTCGCGCCGCTCGACTGCCGCGATGACGAGCTGCCCGACTGGGGCATCGCCGACTACGCCATCGCTTCGCTCGCGCGCCCGCACGACCGACCCTTCTTCCTCGCCGTGGGCTTCCACAAGCCGCACATGCCGTGGAACGTTCCGCGGAAGTACTTCGACCTCTTCCCGCTCGACCAGATCCAGCTGCCCCCGACGCGCGCCGATGATCTCGCCGACCTGCCGCCCGCCGCCCTGCGGATGGCCGGCGCCGAACGCGACCACCGCGCCATCCGCGAGTCGGGCCGGTGGCGCGAGGCCGTGCAGGCCTACCTCGCCACCATCGCGTACTGCGACATGAACCTCGGCCGCCTCCTCGACGCCCTCGAGCGCTCGCCGCACCGCGACCGCACGATCGTGTGCCTTTGGAGCGACCACGGCTGGCACCTCGGGGAGAAGGAGCATTGGCGCAAGTTTGCCCTCTGGGAAGAGGCCACCCGCGCTCCACTGCTCTGGGTCGTTCCCGGCCTCACCCGCCCCGGCTCGCGCTGCGACCGGCCCGTCGACTTCATGGGGATCTATCCGACCCTCGCCGAGCTCTGCGGGTTGCCCATCCCCGCGCATCAGGAGGGCGTGAGCCTCGCGCCGCTCCTGCGCGATCCCGCGGCGGCCTGGGACCGCCCCGCGATCACGAACTACCGCTTCGGCAACCACACCGTGCGCACCGCGGGCTGGCGCTACATCCGGTACGCGGACGGCGGCGAGGAGCTCTACGACGCGACCGCGGATCCGAACGAGTGGGTGAACCTCGCCGCCCGGCCCGAATTCGCCGCACGCAAGGCGGAGCTCGCTGCCCACCTGCCCCGCGTGAATGTCCCCACCCCGCCGGAGAAGGGCGCCGCCCCGAAGGGCAACCGCAACGGCCGGCGCTGACTCAGCGCACCAGCGGGCGCAGCAGCGCGAACTTGCCGCTCGCTGCCGGCGCGAGCGTGCGCCGCCGGAACGCCCGCACGCGAGTGCCAGCGCCGAGTACGGCCGCCAGCGCCCCCTCGACGGCCCCGTGGTCCGCCGTGGCGTCGGCCACGTAGTGGAAATCCCACCGCGACTCCCCGGTCTGCACGAGCGAGTAATGCCAGCAGGCAAAGTAGGCCGGCAGGGCCGCGTCCACGTCGGCCGGCGACACCAGCGTGCCGTCCGCGCGGAAGTGCAGGTTACCCTCGCGCCCCAGCAGTCGGTAGCCAGCCGGGAACCGCTGCACGATGTCCCCCGTGTGGTAGCGCAGCAGAGGCATCGCCTCCCGGCCCCGGGTGGTGACGTGGATCTGGAAGACATCCGGCAGGCCCGGGCGCCAAGGTACGAGTTCGATGAACGCGTTCGCGTCAATGACCCGCGAATCATCCTGGAAGGCCTCGCCGACGAATAGGTATCCGGCCTCGGTGGAACCGTAGAGATCAACCTGCGGCGCGGGAAAGACCTCGGCGATGCGCTGGCCATGCTGGCGACTCGCCTTACCGTACGTGAGGATCACGGCCCGCAGGCTCGGCACGCTCACTCCGCGCCGGCGCGCCGCCCGGGCCAGCAGCGAGAGATAGACGGGCTCCCCCTCCAGCACCTCGGGCCGGGTCGCCTGCAACTCGCGCACGATGCGATCCCATTCACCCTCGGGGAACGCGAACGGGTCACTCGAGAGGTTCAGGTACACGGTGCCGTCGAAGTACCGGTGCGGGAACGGATGATCCTCGTACGGGCAAAGGTTGCTCGAGCAGCCGACCGGCGCGAGGACGCACTTGCGGTGGGGCCGCCCCGCAAACTCGCGCAGGATCGGGGAGGCGGCATAGGCCCGCGCCGTCTGCGCGTTCCACCAGCCCTCCTCCATGATCACGGTCATCGGCGACTGCGTCGTGCCGCCCGTGCTCTCGTACTCGTAGCGCCGCTGCTGCAGCCCGCGCTCGATCTCCGCGTAATCGCGGAAGAAGGCCTGGTGCCCGCGCCGCACGATCTCCTGCTTGGAGAGCACCGGGATCTCCCGGAAACAGGACCACGCCAACGCTGCCGCGTGCAGCGGGAACCGCTCCCCGTACAGGGGGCTCCGGGCGTAGATCCGGCGCACCTCCACCTCCAGCGCCGCCGGGACCCGGCCCGCCGCCGCCTCCGGCCCGAGGGCCGTGGGCGAATTGGCGAAGAGGGGCGCGTGCATCATGGAACGGCAGCAAACGGCCGGCCCCGGGCTTGTCAAACGGCCCCCGCCCCGCCCCCGCGCCGGAACGCGCGGAACAGCATCAGCGCGTTGAGCACCAGCGCGTGCGTGATGCCGCCCGTCTCCGCCAGGCGGAACACCTCGTCCACGGGCCGCGTCTCCACCGCCAGCTCCTCGTCGGGATCCCAGTCGAGGTCGTGCCCGGGCACCGCCGCCTCGATCAGCACGAAATGCGAGCGGTTCGACTGGATCGCGGGATTGGGGTGCACGCTCCCGAGCAGGTGCGCCGCGCCACCCGTGTAACCTGTCTCCTCCCGTAGCTCGCGCCGCGCGGTCGCGACCGGATCCAGCTCTCCCGGATCCATCATCCCGCCGGGGATCTCGAGCGAGAACCCATCGATGCCGAAGCGGAATTGCCGCACCAGCACGAGCCGCGCGTCCGACGTCACCGCCACTACGTTCACCCAGTCCGGCGGCCGCACGACGATAAACTCGCGCTCCGTCCCGCGGCTGGGATGCCGGTAGCGCACGCCATGCACGTCGAAGATCCGCGTGGTGAGACGGACCTCGTGACCAAGGCGTTGCCAGCGAGCAGGGCCGGGAGAGCTCATAAAAAAGCCTCCCGGCGCGGGGCGCGGGAGGCGGGAAAGGACAAAGGGTACCCTTACTTCTTCGCCGGCACCTTAAGCTTCTGGCCGACCGAGAGCTTATTCCAGTTCACGCCCGGGTTGACCGCCTGAAGATCCTGAATCGAGACGCCCAGCGTGCGAGCAATCTTGGTCCCGCCGTCGCCGGCCTTCACGAGGTACTCGCCAGGACCAGCGACCGCGGGGCCGGACTTCTTGCCGCCCTTGTCGGCCACGACCGCGGGCTTCTTCATCGCGTCCTCGATCTTGGTGATCGAGGTCTGAAACTCGCCGAGCTTGCCGCCCACCGCATTGAAGGCTTCCTGCGTGGAACGAGTGAGGTCGCGGACGTCCTTGGCCGCCTTGTCGGCCGCCGCAGCGGCGCTGCTCACCTGCGACTCCATCGCGTCGACCTTGTCGACGCGCGGCTGGTGCTCCGCGACTCCGCGGTTGGCCTTCGAAGCCTGGGCCAGGGCGATGCCACCGAGCACCACGCCGACGAGTCCGACGAGGATCCCGGCGATCGGGAGCATGTTGTTATTTTCGCGAGAGATCGTGTCCATGGAGGAGAGAGGAAAAGACGACTCCAAGTCCAACCGCCCCACGACGCAAGCCGAGAAGTGCCCGGACGCAACGTGCCCGACCCCGCGCCTGCCGGTGGTGCGCCAGGGCGTGAGCCGAGGCCTTAAATCAACGTTACTTGTTAATCCTCAAATACTCCCAGATCATCAGCGCGGCCGCGACGGAGACATTCAGGGACTCGACGCGGCCGCTGCCGGGCAGGGTCACGCGCTGGGAACACGCCGTCGCGGTGGCGGGGGAGAGACCGTTTTCCTCGTTCCCCAGCGCCACCGCCCGCAGGCTGCGGCCAGCCACTCGCGAGCCTGGCCGGACCGCCCCGCCGCGCGTCGCGGCGCCGGTGACCTCGCCCCCGGCCGCCTTGAGTTGACCGATGAGACCGGGGAGATCCTCCGTCCGCCACAGGGTGACGTGTTCGAAGCCGCCCTCTGCCACGCGGTGCGCGGCGTCCGTGGGCTGCGCGGCCGTCGCATCGCCCGCGAGCACCAGATGCGGCACGCCGAGAAACGCGGCCGTCCGCACGATCGCCCCGAGGTTGTGCGCGTTGCCGATGCCCTCGAGGAGCAGCACGCCCGCGCTGTCCCGCGCCCAGCGGGCGACGACCTCCGGGGTGACGGGCCGCACCGCCGGCGGCGTCACCACCGCGACAATCCCGCCATGGTGCACGGAACCCGCGATGCGCTCCAGTTCCTCACCCGGCACCTGCCGGTAGATCCGCTTCGCCTGCGCAAGCACGCGACAGAGCACGCCGATCTTCCGTCCGGTCGCTACGTCGAAGTACAGACGTTGAAAAGACCCGGGGTCGCGCTGGAAGCGCGCGCGCACGGCGGCGAGGCCGCACAGACGGAGTTCGCCCGCGGCGGGTACGGGGGCGACGGAAGCAGGCGCAGCAGGACGCATCGCCTTCAGGCTGAGGCCGCGGCGGGCGACGGCGCAAGGCCCGCGACAGCCCCGACGACGGTGAATTCCTCGCGATCGTGGAACAGGTGCAGGATCCGCGCGCCCGGGGCATGGCGGGCGAGGGGAGAGTCCGGCACGCGCAACTCGCGCAGAAGCCGCACCGGATCGACGCGCCCGAACTTCAGGTTGACGATGAAGCGACGGCACCAGCCGCGCGCGAGCCATGGCGTGACGAGGTCCGCGAGCACGTGATGCGGTTCCTCGACCAGATCACAGAACAGCCAATCGCAGGGCTGGCCCGCCTCCGGCTGGAACCGGAACGCGTCCTCGCGCCGATGATCGATGCCGGCGTGGCCGAGGGCGCCGCCCTTGAGCGGACCATTGTCGACCGCGATCACGCAGGCCCCGCGGCGCGCCGCGCTGAAACTCCAGCCTCCCGGCGCCGCGCCCAGATCGCACACGTGCTCGCCCGGCCGCGGTTCCACGCCGAGCACGGCGTAGGCCTCCTCGACCTTGAGGTAGGAACGCGACGGCGCCAGCGGGTCATCCGCCATCCGCCGCGGGCCGGCCACCACCGCCTCCCGTGCGACCCACAGGCGGCCGAAATCCGTGAAATGGACGAACAGTCCCCGCGCGCGCACTGGCCCCGGACCGCGCGGCAACTCCGCTCCTGCGAGGCGGGCGATGCGCGCCACACGGCGCCGCACGCGCTCGGCGCAGGCCGCCTCCACCGCGCTGATCCTCCGCCCGAGGCCGACGAGTTCCGCGGGCCCCTGCCAGACCGCGGGCCACGGCGCCTCCACGCGTTCCCCACGCAGCCCCTCCAGGAAATGATCGCTGACCGCTCCCGCCAGCGCGTTGACGGTCTCCCCCTTGACCTCGAGCGGCGCGAGCAGCGCCAGATGCGCGAAGGCGGGCATCCCCACCGCCGCGAGCGCCGGCCACGCGGCCTCCACCCGCACCCAGCCCGGCCCCTGCTCCCGTACCACGCCGCCGTGGATCTCGGCCACCTCGCGGGCGAGCAGTGCCTCGTATCCAGCTTGGCAGGTCAGCAGCATCGGTTGGACGCTGCCGTCCGCCACCCCCGCGGCGATCCCAAAAGCAGCACGCGAGGCCTCACGCCAGGCCACGCGGCACCACGCCGATGCCCGGGCGATCCCGCAGCACGATCCGCCCCTCGGCGAAACCGATCCCGTCGAAACAGTCGTTCGCGATCAGCAGCGCGCCATCAAGGTCCGCCCAATCCACCAGCGGCGAGAGCTGCGCCGCCGCCGAGACGGCGCACGAGGTTTCCGTCATGCACCCGAGCATTACCTTGAGCCCGAGGGCGCGCGCGACGGTGATCATCTGGCGCGCCTCGCGGAGGCCCGTGCACTTCATCAGCTTGATGTTGATGCCATCGAACACGCCTCGCAGCGCGGGCACGTCGGCCAGCCGCTGGACGCTCTCGTCCGCGTACAGCGGCAACGGGCTCCGCTCGCGCAGCCACGCGGTGTCCGCCAACTGCTCCCGGCCCATCGGCTGCTCGATGAACTCCACCCCCCGCGCGGCCAGCCAGGTGATCCGCCGCAGCGCGTCCTCGCGGTCGCGCCAGCCCTGATTCGCATCGACGGTCAAAGGCACGGCCGTCTCCGCGCGCAGGGTCTCGATCATCGCCTGGTCGGTCGCCCAGTCGCGGCCCAACTTGACCTTGAGGATGCGGTAAGCCGCCGCCTCGCGGACCTTCGCTCGGACCACCTCCGGGACGTCGATGCCAATGGTAAAGGAGGTGAGCGGCGCGCGCGCAGGATTGATGCCCCAGAGGCGGTGCAGCGGCTGGCCCAGCCGTCGGCCGATCCAGTCGTGCAGGGCGAGGTCGACCGCCGCCTTGGCCGCCGTGTTCCCCGGCGCAAGGGAATCGAGCGCCGGCAGGATCGCCTCCGTCTGGAAAGGATCATTCACCGCCGCGAGCAGAGGCGCGGCCTGGCGCAGGAAAGCGTCGACGGAAGCCTGGCTCTCACCGAGGTGCGGCGGCATTGAGGCCTCGCCGTGGCCGGTCACGCCCTCGTGTTCCAGTTCAACCAGCATCGCCGGCGTCGAGGTCCGGGTGCTGCCCGCCAGCCCGAAGGCGTGCCGCAGCTGGAGGGTGTAGGGGTGGTGGCGGAGTTTCATCCCTGCGCGCAGTGGATCCGTAGGACCGCCGCGCGCCAAGCTCGGATCGCGGCCACTGCGGACTGGCTCCCGGCCGGGCCGGCTGCCTTGCTCGACCGCGCTTGTCCGCCCCACCCTCCCCCACCGCCTCCTGGCGCGCCGCGCTGGGCCCCGGCTTCGTGGTCGCCGCCACGGGCGTGGGCGCCGGCGACCTGATCGCGGCGAGTGTCGCGGGCCGACGGTTCGGGCTCGCGGTCCTGTGGGTCGTCGTCCTCGGGGCCCTCTGCAAGGGAGTCCTCAACGACGGGATCGCGCGGTGGCAGCTCGCGACCGGCACGAGCCTGATTGCCGGCTGGACGCGCCACCTGCCGCGGCCGGTGGCCTGGTACTTCCTCGGCTTCCTGGTCCTTTGGGGCGCCCTCGTCGCCGCGGCGCTCACCGCGGCGTGCGGCGTGGCCGGCCACGCGCTGTGGCCCGCGCTGCCGGTGCCGGCGTGGGCGGCGCTGCACGCGGTCGCCGGCTACGCGCTGGTGCGCTGGGGCCGGTACGAGCGGTTCGAGCGCGTGATGTCCTGGCTGACCGCCGCGATGTTCGTGCCGGTGATCGGCTGCGCCTTTCCGCTGCTCGCTGACCCGGGCGGGTTCCTCCACGGCCTGCTGGTGCCCACCGTGCCCGCGGGCTCCGCCGGCTTCCTGCTCGGGTTGATGGGCGGCGTCGGCGGGAGTGTGACCCTGCTCTGCTACGGCTACTGGATCCGCGAGAAGGGCTGGCAAGGGCCGGCGGCGCACCGCCGTTGCCGGGCCGACCTCACGGTCGCGTACACGCTCAGCGGGGTCTTCGGGCTCGCGATGATCGTGATCGCCGCGGGCGCCGCACCGGGGGACGCCTCCGGCAACGCCCTCGTCGCCGCGCTCGCGGCCCGGCTGGGCGAGATCCTGGGCCCGTTCGGCCGGGCCTGTTTCCTGCTCGGCTTCTGGTCCGCCGTCTTCACCTCGCTGCTGGGGGTCTGGCAGGGCGTGCCGTACCTGTTCGCGGACGCCTGGGGCCAGCTCCGCGCCGGGCCCGCCGCTACACCGGTCTCGCCCGCGGACCCGGCCTACCAGGCCTTTCTTGCCGGCCTGGCCTTTCCCCCGTTGCTGCTCCTGCTGTACCAGAGCCCGCTCGCGCTGGTCGTGCTCTATGCGATAACCGGCTCCTTCTTCCTCCCTTTCCTCGCCGCGGTACTGCTGGTGCTGAACAACCGCGCCTCCCTGCTGGGACCGCTGCGCAATGGCCGCCTCGCCAATGCGCTGCTCGCGCTCTGCCTGGCGCTCTTTTCGGTGCTCTTCGTGCTGGAGGCCCGCGACGCCCTCGCCGCGCGGTGATGGTCCCGCTGGCGACTCGCGCCACGGTCAGCGCTTCGCCTTGCCCTGCTTCTCCGTCCGTTTCGCCTGCTTCGCCGTCACCCGCTCCTGCCGCAGGTGCGCGGGCCGCGCGTCGACATACTGATCCAACACGGCTTGCAACGTCCGGGCCGCGGCGGCGGCCTCGCCGGCGTCCGGGAGCGGCAGCGGCTTCCCCTGCTCGAAGGGATCCGCCTGCAGATCGAAGAACCGGCCGTCCCGGTAGAGCTTGTAGCGCGTCCCGAGGGCGAACTCAAAGCGCGCTACTGGGCCGCCATCCGAGGCATACCAGCAATAGATCGCTTCGCGTGGCGTTCCCGGCCGACCCTGCAGCTGCGGCCAGAAGCTGCGCCCATCCGTCAGTCGATCGGCCGGCCACGGCACGCCCGCTACCTCCGCTAGGGTCGGCAGGAAATCGACGCTCGCGATGAGGTCCCGATTGACGCTTCCCGCCGGAATCCGGCCCGGCCAATGCGCGAGGAAGGGCACGTGGGTGCCGCGGGCATGACTGCGCCCCTTACCGCCGGGATAGTCTGCACCCTTGAACCGCGAAGTCAGGTCCACCGACGTACCATTGTCGCCCAGGAACAAAACGAGGGTGGTTTCACGCAGGCCCAGGGTTTCGAGGTGCGTTCCCAATTCGCCGATCTGCCGGTCCATGTAGGCGACCATATCGGCGAAGTGCGCCGGACTCTGGTTGCCGCGCTCTCCGATCCGCGGATCCCACCGGGGACTTTCCGGCGTCGGCTGGAACGGACTGTGCGTGAGCATCATCGGGTAATAGAGGAAAAAAGGCCGATCCCGGTGGCGCCGGAT
>SYDD01000222.1 GCA_005786775.1 Opitutaceae bacterium | reverse complement strand
CACCGGCGTCCTGCTGGGCGTCGCCGTCTCTCTCGCGGCGGCGAAGGTGGCGGTGGCGTGGCGCTGGTGGCCCGACCGGGACCTAGCCCGCGCCTCCGCCTACGTGCGGGAGGTGATGGAACTGGTGAACGCGCAGTACGTGGACGCCGCCGCCGTTCCCTACGCCCGCCTCGCTCGGGGCGCGCTGCACGGGATGGTCGAGGCGCTCGACCCGCACTCCGAGTTCCTCGAGAAGGCCTCCCACGATCAGGTCGAGGAGGACCTCAGCGGTGAATTCGGCGGGATCGGCATCCAAGTCGAGACGCGACAGAACCGTGTGGTCGTGATCGCTCCGATGGCGGGCACCCCGGGTGAACGCGCCGGCATCCGCCGCGGGGACGAGATCGTGGCGATCGACGGCCAGCCGGTTGTGACCGGCGGGGTCGACGCGGTCGTCAGCCGGCTCCGGGGCCGACCGCGCACCACCGTGACCGTCGGGATCCAACGCCCCGGCTTGCGGGAGACGCTCACGCTCACCCTCACGCGCGAACGGATCCGTATCGAGAGCGTCCGCGGCGCGCGGGTGCTGGCGGACGGGGTGGGGTACGTGCAGTTGACGGAATTCTCGGAGCACACCGGGCGGCAGCTGCGCCAGGCGCTGGCCCGGCTGGCGGAACAGGGGATCCGTGCCCTCGTGCTCGACCTGCGGAACAACCCGGGCGGGCTCCTCGAGGCTGCCGTCGAGGTGGCGCAGCCCTTCTTCCGCGAGGGCGAGCTGATCGTGGAGACGCGCGGCCGCCGGCCACAGGACAACGAGCGTTTCCGCGCGACGGCGGGCGGCGCCCCCTGGTCGCTGCCCCTCGCGGTGCTGGTCAACGCCGGCAGCGCCAGCGCGGCCGAGATCGTCGCGGGGGCGCTCAAGGACGCCGGTCGCGCGGTGCTGGTGGGCGAGCGGACGTTCGGCAAGGGGTCGGTGCAGTCCATCTTCAAGCTGCGGGACGGCGAGGGCCTGCGCCTGACGACGGCGCGTTACTTCACGCCGGCGGGCACCTCGATCCACGAGCAGGGAGTCCGGCCGCACGTCGAGGTGGTGATGACCCCGGAGGAGGATTCGCGCTTGGCGCAGCGGCGTTCGCGGCCGGACCTCGAGGCCGCGGAGTTCGAGGCGAGATTCGGTTTCGCGCCGGTGGCGGACCGTCAGCTCGAGACGGCGCTGGCGATGCTGCGCGGCCTGTGGCTGCTCGACGGGACCGGGGGGGCGCGCGGATGAGCGGCTTGATCCTCGCGCTGGAAAGCTCGTGCGACGAGTCGGCGGTCGCGCTCCTTGATCCGGCCACTGGCCTCCGCGGGGAATGGGTGCACAGCCAGATCGCGCTGCACGAGCGCTACGGCGGCGTCGTGCCGGACCTGGCCACCCGGGAGCACCTCCGGAATCTCCCGGCGCTGCTGGGACGCGCGCGGGACGAGGTGGGATTCGGCGGGGTGGGCGCGGTGGCGGTGACGCACGGTCCGGGTCTTGCGGCGTGCCTCGCCCTTGGCGTGGCGGCCGCCAAGGCCCTGGCGCTCGCGCTGCGGGTGCCGCTGCTGGGCGTGAACCACCTGCGCGGGCACGCGTGGTCCCCGTTCCTGCCGGTCCACGCCGCGGCCCCGGCCGAGTTTCCCGCGCGCCTCGCCGGCCTGCTCCCGCACCTAGGGCTGATCGTCTCGGGCGGCAACACCCTGCTCTTCGTGGTGGACGAGGCGCGGCGCATCACCGTGCTCGCGCGCACTTTGGACGACGCGGCAGGGGAGGCTTTGGACAAGGGGGCGAAGCTGCTCGGGCTCGGCTATCCCGGTGGTCCCGAGGTCGAACGGCGGGCGCGGGAGGGACGGGCGGACGCCTTCGCGTTCCCCCGCGGGGGCGGCCGGGGCGACGAGCTCGATTTCAGTTTCTCGGGCCTGAAGACGAGCCTGCGCTACCAATTGGAACGGATGACGGTGGCCGAGGTGGAGGCGCGCCGGGCGGACCTGTGTGCGAGTTATCAGGCGGCGGTGATCGATGCCCTCGCGGGCCGGGTGCGCCGGGTGCTGGCGCGGGAGGTGGGCGGACTGCGCAGTCTCGGCCTGTCGGGCGGCGTGGCGAACAACCGCCTGCTGCGCGCGGCGCTGGAGGCGGAGGCGAGGCGCGCGCGGATCCCGTTTCTCGCCGCGGAGCCGCGGCACACCGGCGACAACGCGGGGATGATCGCCTTCGCGGCCGCGGTCGATCCGGCCGGGGTCGTCTCCGGGAATCCCTGCCATCTGCTTATCGAGCCCGATGCGCCGCTCGCGCCCTGAGCGGGAGCGGGGGCGCCGCGCGAAGTCCGGAGGTGGTGGCTGAGCTGGAGGCGCTGCTCCAGCGCCTCGTGGATCAGGGTCGGAGCACGCCGGGGCGCCCGCAGGCCAACGCGGTGCCCATCGTGCTGCGGAAACCGATCCCGGCGCCGACGGCGAAGGCGAAGCGCAAGTCCTGAGCGCGGGTCCGCCCTGGCGGCGCGCTTGTCCGCTCACGCGGACGGGGGAGGGGAGGTGCGCACGCGGAGGCAGCAGGAGTGGTAGCGCGCGAGGTATTCCAATTCGGCGTCGGAGAGGGCGTGGATCCAGCGCCGGCGGAAATCCTCGTCCTCCGGGCGTAGCCCGTGCAGCGGGCAGAAGGGCGGTTGCCGTGATCGACCGGACAGCCGCGAGTGAGCTCGAAGACTTGGCGCTCCAGCCAGCCCCGGCGATCGTACTCGGGAAACGGGGGCAGCGGCTTGGTCATGACCGGAAGCACCTAGGGCCAGCCGGCCCGGGCTCAGGGAGGTTACCACACCACGGTGCTTTCCGCCATGAGCGGGTCGGGAATTCAGCAGGGTATTTTCCGCCGTAGAACGTCCGACAATCCGCTCGCCAGCGCCCGGCCGGCGGCTTTCCCTCCGGCCAGCCTCTCCATGTCGCGCCTGCTCGCCGCCTTCCTGTCCGCCGGCCACCTGGGCCGGGGCGCGCTCCGCCGGTGCCTCCGCGGGGCGCTCCTTATCCTGGTGCCGCTCCTGCCGGCAGGGGCGGCGGAGACCACCCTGACCTTCGCGGGGGTGGCCCTGGACGCCGAGACCGCGCGGGCCGACGAGCGGCTGCGCGAGTACCTGCGGGCCCGCGATGGCCTCCGCTTCGAGCCGCGTGACCTCGACCACGGCGCTGCGGTGGAGCTGCTGGCTGGGTGGGATGCGCGGCGGCAAGGCCCGCTCCTCGCGCGGGTCACGCCGTTCGTCTATCTCGCCGCCGAGATGCTCGGGGCCAACCTCGACGTCGTGGCCATCGCGGTCAGCCCGCGCGGTCCGGACACTACGCGGCTGAGCCATCTGGTGTTGCGGCGCGGCGCGGGTGTGCGGACCGCGGATCCGGACGCGTTGCTCCGCTGGCTGCGGGAGCGGACGGAGCCGGCCCGCTTTGTTTATCCGCACAAGTTCAGCACCTCCGGCTATGTGCTGCCCGCGGCTTTTTTCCGGCGCGCCGGCGTCCACACCGGCTCCGGCCCGAACGGCCCTGACCAGCGGCACACCTTTATCCGGGCCGAGCAACCCGCGGGTGGGCGCAGCGCGGCGGAACTGGTCGGACTGGTCCGGGAAGGCGGGGCGGAACTGGCGGCGGTCTGGGACGGCGTGAGGGCGCGCTTCGCGGACGACCCGGACCTGCTCTTTGTTCCGCTGCCGTTTCCTGCGCCGAATGACCTGCTGGTGCTGTCTTCCGGCGCGGACCGGGGCCTGCGGGAGCGGCTCACGGCGGGCGTGCGGGCGATGCGGTCCGGGGAGATCGGCGTGGGCGACGTTCTGCGCTGGCAGGACTTTAACGCGGCCCCCGAGGCGCGGCGGGCGTTGGCGACCCTGCGCCGGCAGACGCGGGGTGGACCGCCCCCGGTGCCGATCAAGATCCGCGGACCCGCGGGCGACGCGCCGCCGGATCCAGCCCTGCTCGAGGCCGCGCGGCAGGCCGTGCTCCTCGCGGGCACCGAGTTCACCCTCTACGACGAGGATTTTCACAAGCACTTCGACGTCCTCTGGACCCTCCGTCGGGCGCGCGATGACGCGGTGGTGCTCACCAGCGAGTATCCCGACTTTGGCCTCCCGCCGCAGGAATTCCACCTGAGCCACCGCCGCGATGACCCCGAGAGTCTCGTGGGCCGGCTCGAGGACTGTCTGTCGAACCGGATGCATCGCCTGCGCGAGGTCTGGAGCTTTGACGACCGCACCCCGACCATTCTGCGCGACGTGCGGTTCGGGCTGCCGCCCGGGACGAGGCTGCCGGCCGTGCGGGTGGTTTGGAACGATCCCGTGAACAACGATCGTGCGGTCGGCTCGCCGTTCCTCACTGAGGTCGCGGTGGGTGACTTCCACGCCTTCCGGCTCAAGGCCGAGGGTTTTCCCCGGCGGGGTGATAGCACGCGCCTCGACCTCGATCCCCTCGGCAGTACGGCCTACCGGGTTGCACTGGTACGGCCGGTGCCAGACACCTTCCTGTTCCGGCTGGGCACCTCCGTGGTGGTGATCCTAGCGGTGCTGGCCGCCGTGCTAGCGCTCTGGACTCTGGTGCGTCGGCCGGGTGGGCCGCCGCGATGAGGGGACTGCGCGAACTCCTCCGGACGCGGGGCGGGCTGCTGCTGCTCCCGTTGCTGGTCGCGGTGGCGGCGCTGGCCCAGGCGCAGGCGGAGGCCGCGCGCCTAAGCCCGGAAGCCTACGCGTTGGGGCACCGGGTGGCGCAGGCCCTGCAGGAACTAGAGGGGGCGCTTGATTTCAGCGAGGCCGAGGCGGTGCCACGATGGGTCGTCGTTGCGCTGACGGGAGCCTATTACCTGCTCCAGCCCGCGCTGCTCGCCGGGGCCCTGTGGGTCTGGTTCCAGGCACCCTCGGCGCGGCCGCTGCGGTTATTCGTCGGCTCGCTCGTCGCGGCTTACGCGCTCGCGCTCCCGTTTCACCTCCTCCTGCCGGTTCCGGAGCGCTGGGCCTTCCCAGGTTCGGGGGCGATGCTCCTGTCGGATCGCCTGGGCGAGGGCTGGATCCGCGCTGCGCGGCTCTGGAGCAGTGCTGACGACGGGTTTCCCAGCCTCCACGCGGCGCTGGCCGCCGTGGTGGTGATCGTGGCCTACGCCGTGCGGGCGCGCTGGCGGCACGTCGTGCTGTGCTTGGGCCTGCTGGCGGGTGCCGCCTCATTTTTTCTCGGCCTCACGTGGCTGCCCGGCCTGGCGATGGGGGTGGCGGTCGCTGGGCTGGCCTTCGCTCTCGCCGTGCGCTGGAGCCGCGCGTGGTACCCGGAGGAGTGGCCGGCGTCGCGCGCCTCCGTGCCGCCGGTCGATCCTGGGCCGGCCGGCCCGGGGCCGCATTGGACCGACACCGCCTTCCCTTTCCTGCGCCCGGGGCGGCAGCGCCGGGTGTTCATCAGTTACCGCCGCGATGGCGCTTCCGACCTCGCGCGGGTGGTCCGGATGGAACTCGAGCGCCGGGGCTATCCCTGCTTCCTCGACGTGGACGATGTTGGCGCTGGTCGATTTGACGCGCGGCTGCTGCGGGAGATCGAGGCGGCGCCGAACTTTGTGCTCGTGCTGGCCGCGGGGTCCCTTGACCGATGCGGGGATCCGGACGACTGGCTGCGGCGCGAGATCGCCCACGCGGTCCGGCACGGACGGCGCATTGTCCCGCTGGTGGCGGAAGGATTCCAGTTTCCGACCGGGGCCGACCTGCCTCCGGAGGTAGCGCGCCTCGCCGGCCTCAACGCGGTCGTCTATTCGCACGCCTACTTCGGGGCGTCCTTCGACCGCCTCGAGGAGTTCCTGCGCTCGCCGCCGCCGGGTGGCGCTTGAGACTGCGTCGCGCCGGGGTTCAGGGCTTTCGGGGCGGGAATTCCGCGCGCGCGGCGGCCAGTCCGCGCTCGTAGGCGGCGATCAGACGGTCCCATTTTGCACCCACCTCCGCGTCGATGCCCTGGCGGGCCGGGTCGGCCTCGAACCAGCGGAGCGTGCGTGCGATTCCCTCGCGGAAGGGGACCTTGGGCGCGTACCCGGGCACGAGCCGGCGGAGCTTGGTCAGGTCGAAGAGGGCGGGGTTGGCCTTGTCGCCGAAGAGCGTGCCGGTGTACTCGGGCAGGCACGCGGTGATGAAGTCGGAGGGGATGTGCACGAGGCGCGGGCGGTCGACGCCGGCGGCTGCCGCGGTGAGGGTGTAGAGCTCGTTCCAGGTCGGGGCCTCCTCGGAGGTGATGTGGAACGCCTCGCCGAGGGCGCCGGGGTGGCCGAGCAGGCCCAGCAGGCCCTGCGCGAAGTCGGAGTTGTGGGTGATGGTCCAGGGGGTGAGCCCGTCGCCGGGGACGATCAACCCCTTGCCGGCGCGGAGCCGGGCGATGTTGGTGAAGCTTTTCGTCCAGCAGTTGAGCGCGAGCGGAAAGACAGTGTCACCATAGGTGAGCGACGGCCGGACGATGGTGTAAGGGAAACCCTCCTCACGGCCCGCGCGGGTGAGGCGGGCCTCGGCGGCGATCTTCAGCCGCGAATACTCCCAGAAGGGGTTTTCCAACGGCGTGTCCTCGGTGATCACGGCGCGGGCCGGCGGCTTGCGGTAGGCGCTGGCGGTGCTGATGAAGACGTACTGCGCGGTGGTCCCGCGGAAGAGAGCTAGGCGCGCCTCGATCGCCGCGGCGTCGTACGCGAGGAAGTCCACGACGGCGTCCCAGCGGTGCCCCGCGAGCGCGGCGGCGGCCGCCCGCGGATCGGTGATGTCGGCTTGCAACGCGCGGGCGCCTGGGGGCAGGCTGCGGCCGGAGCGGGTGAGGAGCGTGACCGCGTGGCCGCGCTCGAGGGCAAGGTGGGTGCAGGCAGTGCTAATGACGCCCGTGCCGCCGAGGAGGAGCAGGTTCATAAGGCAAGGAGGGGTTTGAGGTGGGGCCAGACGGTGGCTGCCATGACCGCGTGGCCCGCGGCGTTGGGGTGGATGCGGTCGCCGAGGTTGAGCGCGGGGTCGCCGCCGACGCCCTCGAGGAGGAAAGGCACGAGGACCGCGCCGGTGGCGGCCGCGACCTCCGGGAACACGCGGGCAAACGCCGTGGTGTGCGCGGCGCCGAGCTCGGGCGGGAGCTGCATCCCGGCAAGGAGGATCTTCACCGCGGGATTGCGCGCCCGGGCGCGCTCGATGATACCCCGCAGGTTGGCGGCGGTGACCTTGGGATCCACGCCGCGCAGGCCGTCGTTCGCCCCGAGGGCCACCACGAGGACGTCGACGGGCGAGCGCAGCGTCCAGTCGATCCGGCGCAGGCCGCCGGCGGTGGTGTCGCCGCTGATCCCCGCGTTGACCACCTTCCACGGCGCGCCCGCGGCACGGAGGCGTTCGGCGATCAGCGCGGGGTAGGCCTCGCTGCCCGGCTCGGCGAGGCCGTAGCCGGCGGTCAGGCTGTCCCCAAGGAAGACCACGGTGCGCGCGCCGGCCGCTGGGGCGGCCGCGGGCAGGGAGGGGGTGAGGAGGGCGCAGGCGACCAGGAGCCCGCGGGTGAGCAGGCGACGGCGGGCTGGGGCGGGGCAGTTCATCTTCGTCATCGGCTGGCGTTCGGTCCGGGCGTGTGTTTCGTGGCCGCCAATGAACGGCCAGACGATGCTGAAAGTCGAGCGGCTGACCCGATCCTACGGCGTGGCTGGGGGCCGGCGGCTGACGGTCCTCCAAGAGGTGAGCTTTTCCTTGGCGTCGGGCGCGAGCCTCGCGATCGTCGGGCCGAGCGGGAGCGGCAAGACCACCCTGCTCGGTCTGTGTGCGGGGCTGGATCGGCCGTCCTCCGGGGAGGTGGAGCTGGCGGGGACGGCGATTGGCGGGTTGGGGGAGGACGAGCGGGCGCGGGTGCGCAACGCCCACGTCGGCTTCGTGTTCCAGAACTTCCAGCTCGTGCCGACCCTGACCGCCCTGGAGAACGTCCTAGTACCCCTGGAACTGCGCGGGGAGGGCGGCGCGGCGGCCGAGACCGAGGCCAGGGAGCTTCTCGCTCGCGTCGGCCTCGGCGAGCGGCACGAGCACTACCCGGTCCAGCTCTCCGGCGGTGAACAGCAGCGCGTGGCCCTCGCCCGTGCCTTCATCAACCGCCCGCGCATCCTCTTCTGCGATGAACCCACCGGGAACCTCGACGGCGCGACGGCGCAGGCGATGACCGAGCTCATTTTCGGGCTCAACCACGAGCGGGGTACGACCCTCGTACTGGTGACGCACGACCTGGAGCTCGCCCGGCTCTGCGGCCGGATCCTCCGCCTGCGCGGGGGCGCGGTGGTCGCGGACGGCCCCGCCTGATCCGGATGCGGACGCTCCCCTTCATCCTGCGGCTGGCGTGGCGGGACTCCCGCGCCTCGCGGCGCCGGCTGCTGCTCTTCTCCTCGGCCATCGTGCTGGGCATCGCCGCGCTCGTGGCGATTGGCTCGCTGGGCGCGAATCTCGACCGGGCGGTCGACGCCCAGGCCAAGGGCCTGCTGGGGGCGGACCTGATCCTCACCAGCCGCTCCCCCTTCCGGCCGGAGGTTCTCGCGCACGCCCGGGCGCAGGCGTCCGCGATCGCCCGCGAGCAGAGTTTCTCCTCGATGGTCGTCTTCCCCGACGTGGGAGGTGCGACGCGGCTGGTGAACGTCCGCGCGCTCGAGGGTGGCTTCCCCTTCTTCGGCGAGTTCACGACCGAGCCCGCGACGGCCCCCGAGCGGCTGCGAGCGGGCGAGGCGGTAGCCATCGTCGAGGAAACGCTGCTGCGGCAGTTCGAGGTGCCGGTCGGCGGCCGCCTGCGGCTCGGCCGGTCGGAGTTCACGGTCGCGGGCGCCCTGCGGAAACTGCCCGGCGAGTCGACTGCGTTTTCGGCGACGGCGGCGCCGCGAGTGCTGATCCCGGCGAACGCGCTCGCGGCCACTGGGCTGACGGACCGCAGCGTGCTGGTGCGGCACCGCCTGATGCTGGAACTGCCCGCGGGGCGCGCAGCTGAGGCGGTGGCGCGTTCCTTCCGGGAGCGGTTCCGCGGGGATGGGTTTGGCTTTGATACCGTGGCGGAGCGGCGGCGGAGCCTCGGGCGGGCGCTCGACAACATCGAGGCGTACCTAGGATTAGTTGGTTTCGTCGCGCTGATCCTCGGCGCGATTGGCGTCGCGAGCGCGATCCACGTCCATGTGCGGCAGAAGCTCGCGACGGTCGCCGTGCTGCGCTGCCTGGGGGCCTCGGCGGGGCAGAGCTTCGCCGTGTACCTCGTGCAGGGGGTGGCGCTCGGCCTCGCGGGTGCGCTGGCTGGCGCCCTCCTCGGGGTCGGCCTGCAGCTCACTCTGCCGCGGTTGCTGGCCGACGTGGTGCCGTTCGAGGTGGATTTCTTTGTGGCGTGGCCGGCGGTTGCCCGGGGGATCGGGGCCGGCGTGATCCTCTGCCTTCTGTTCACGCTGCTTCCGCTGTTGGCGGTGCGCCGGGTACCCCCTCTCAGCGCGCTGCGCTCGGCGATGACGGAGACCGAAGGAGTCCGGCGGGATCCTTGGCGACTGGTAGTCGCGGGGCTCATCGCTGTCGCGATCGCGGCGCTAGCCTCTTGGCAGACGGGCGGTTGGCGCGAAGGGCTCGGCTTCACCGCGGCGCTGGGGGTCGCGTTGGGCATCCTCTGGCTCCTAGCGCGCGCGACTGCGTGGCTCGCCCGGCGGGCCGTGCCGCGCCGCGCCCCCTGCGTGGTCCGCCAAGGCATCGCCAACTTGCATCGGCCCAATAACCGCACCGTTCTGCTACTCGTTTCCCTCGGCCTCGGTTGCGCGCTGATGCTCACCCTTTTCCTCGCCCGTTCCACGCTGCTGCGGGAACTAGCCTCGGCCGGCGCAGGCAGCCGGCCCAACCTGCTGCTCTTCGACATCCAAGACGATCAACGGGAGCTGCTCGCGGGCGCGCTGGCCGCAGCGGGCGCGCCGCTCCCGGTGGAGGCGCCGATTGTCACGATGCGGCTCGCCGCGGTCCGGGGTCAGCCGGTCGAGGAGTGGCTTCGCGGTTCGCCGCGCGGCCGGTCTGAAGAGGTGGATCCGCCACGGGTGGGACGGCGCGAGGGGGAGGGCGGGCGTCGGCCCGCGGGTTGGACGCTGCGCCGCGAGTACCGTTCCACGTTCCGCGAGACCCTCGGTGGGGCCGAGCGCGTGGTCGCGGGCACTTTCACGGGCCGGGTTCCCTCTGGCACCGAGGTGGTGCCGGTTTCTCTCGAGGAGGGCCTGCTGCGGGAGCTCGGCGCCACACTCGGGGACGAGTTGACCTGGGATGTGCAGGGCGTCCCGGTGCGCACCCGCATCACTAGCGTGCGTGCGGTGGAGTGGCGCCGCTTCGAGCCGAACTTCTTCGTCGTGTTCCCGGCGGGGGTGCTGGAGGAGGCGCCCAAGTTTCACGTGATGGCCGTCCGCACCACGGACGCGGCCCACGCGGCGCGAGTGCAGCGCGCGGTCGTGGCCGCCTGCCCCAACGTCAGCGCGATCGATCTCGCCCTGGTGCTGGAGACGGTCGAGGGCGTGCTGTCGCGGGTCGGCTTTGTGGTCGAGTTCATGGCCGCCTTCACGGTGCTCACCGGTCTGGTGGTGCTCGTGGGCGCCGTGCTCACCGGGCGGCTGCAGCGGGTCCGCGAGACCGTCCTGCTCCGCACACTAGGCGCCAGCGCAGCGCAGCTGCGTCGCATCCAGCTGGTCGAGTACGCGATCCTCGGGAGCCTCGCCGCCCTGGTCGGGGGCGTGCTCGCGCTGGGCGGCAACGCGCTCGTCGCGCATTTTGTCTTCCGCATCCCGCCGGCGTTCCCGGTGGCCGTGCTCGCGGTGGGGATCTTCGCGGTGGCCGGAGCCACGGTGGCGGTCGGATTCCTCGCGAACCGCGGTATTGTCCGTCAGCCGCCGCTCGAGGTGCTGCGCGAGGAGACCTGAGCCTCGTCCGACGGTCCGGCGCGCCCGCGCTTTGACGCCGTGCCCCGCTTCGCCCCACGTTGGGGGGGTGCGACTGTATCTCCTCCTGTTGGCCTTGGCTGGCCTGACCGCCGTCGTCCCCCTGCGAGGGCTCAGCCTCGAGTCTTCCTCCCCTGGGGCCGGGGCCTGCGTTGATACGCTTTTGCGGCTGACCTTTGGGGCGGAACCGCGCGTGGGCACCGCCGGCCGGATCCGCGTCTCGGACCTCGCTTCCGGAGCGGTGGTGGAGACGATCGACCTCGGGGACGCCGCCCCGACGCGGTTGGTCGGGCTGAACCCGACGCCCTACCGTTACCGACCGGTACGCGTGGATGGGCGCAGCGTCGTCGTGTATCCCCGGGCGGGAAGCCTAGCGCCGGGTGGCGCCTACCGCGTGGAGTGGGACGCGGGCATTCTGACGGATGCCGTCGGGACGCCGGTGGCGGCGGGTAGCTTCACCTTTAGCGTCCGGCCGGCGCGACCCGCGGCGACGGCGACCGCGGTCACGGTGGCCGCCGATGGCTCAGGTGACTTCTGTACGGTGCAGGGGGCGCTCGACTGGGTCCCCGCGGGCAACACGGTCCCGCGGACTATCACCGTGCGTCCCGGCGTTTACGAGGAGCTCCTCTACCTCAGTTCGCGGCAACCCTTCGTCAACCTGCGGGGCGAGGACCGGGCGAGCACGGTCATCACCTACGCGAACAACCAAAACTTCAATCCGGGCAATAACCGCGCGATGGTCGCGATCGACGCGAGCGACGTGACCTTGGCGCACCTAACCCTGCGCAATACCACGCCGCGCGGCGGCAGCCAGGCGGAGTCGCTGCGGGGCAACGGGCGGCGAGTCGTGCTGGACCGGGTAACGCTCAGTAGCCTTCAGGATACGCTGCTCTGGAATGGCTCGCTGTTCGTCACGGACAGCTTGATCGAGGGTGACGTGGACTTCATGTGGGGCGGGGGCGCGTGCTACTTCCAGCGGTGCGAGCTGCGATCCCTCGGCGCCGGCTACCTTGCGCAGGTCCGCAACGGGGAGACTGGGCGCGGTCACGTTTACGTAGATTGCCGGCTCACGGCGGCGCCAGGGGTGAGTAATGTTTATCTCGCGCGGATCGACCCGCGGCCGGATGTAGCCAACACTTGGCCGTTCAGCGAGGTGGTTTTACTTGGGTGCGCAATGGGACCCCACGTGCGCGTGGAGGGATGGCTACTCAATAACGCGACCGCCGCGCCGCAGGTGCGCTTTTGGGAATATGGGAGCACGGACCTGTCCGGCGGCCAGCTCGATCTGTCGCGCCGACTGCCAGATTCGCGGCGCCTCGATCGGGAGGCGGCCGAACGCTACCGCGAGCCGGCCTTCGTGCTGGGCTGGTCCCCGCCTGCGCCGGTGTCGCCTCCGCCTCGCCGCGAACGTTTAACGGGGCTTTCGACTCGCGCCCGGGTGGGCGCGGAGCCGGTGATCGTGGGTTTCGTCGTCGCTGGGGCCGCGGAGGCCGCGGTTCTCGTGCGCGGGGTGGGCCCGACCCTCGGAGCGTTTGGGGTTGGCGAAGTGCTGCCGCGCCCGCGGCTGGTGCTGCAGCGCGCCGGGGCGGTGCTCGCGGCCCAGACCGGCGGACCGGTGTCGGAGTCGGTGGCCGCCACGGCTGCCCGCCTAGGGCTATTTCCCTTCCGGGCAGGTGCGACCGATGCGGCGCTGCTCTCGATCTTGGCCCCAGGCGCCTATACGGTTGCGCTAGCGGACGCCGGCGAGGCGGAAGGCAATGGTCTCGTAGAGATCTACGATGCCGCGCCGGGCGAGGGTACGCGCCGCCTCGCAAACCTTTCTTCGCGCGCGCTGGTGGGTGCCGGCGAGGCGATCCTCATCTCCGGTCTGACCGTCGCGGGCACGGCCCCGAAACCCGTTCTCGTCCGGGGTATCGGTCCGGCGCTCACGGTTTTCGGCGTCGACGGAGCTCTCGCCCGGCCCCGCCTCGCGATTTACCAGGGTGCGGAAGCGTTGGCGGTAAACGCGGGTTGGACGGCTTCGGAAAACCCGCTGGAGATCGCTCGGGTGGGCGCGCTGGTGGGCGCGTTCCCGCTGGTGACCGGCAGCGGGGATACCGCCCTCCTGCTCGAGCTGGCGCCGGGCAACTACACCGCACAGGTCAGCGGGCCCCAAGGGGCGCGCGGCGTCGCCCTGCTCGAGGTCTACGAAGTGCCCTGAAGCCGGACCGCGAGGGTGCGCCTCGCTCAGCGGTTGTCGCCGTCGAGCACGCGGCCGAGGCCGCCGAGGACCGAACCTTCCTCGCGGCCCCCGCGGGCAGCGCTGACGATGCGGCCGGCGAGGCGCGAGAGGGGGAGCGACTGGAGCCAGACCCGACCGGGTCCGCGGAGGGTGGCGAAGAACAGCCCCTCGCCGCCAAAAAGAGCCGTCTTAATGCCCCCGACGAGTTGGATGTCATATTCGACGGAGGGTTGAAAGGCGACGATGCAGCCCGTGTCGACGCGGAGGGTCTCCCCTGGGGCCAGCGTGCGCTCGTGGAGGGCGCCACCGGCGTGGATGAAGGCCCAGCCATCGCCAGTGAGCCGCTGGAGGATGAAACCCTCGCCGCCGAAGAGCCCGGCGCCGAGCCGTTTCTGGAAGGCGATGCCGATGCTGACCCCCTTTGCGGCGCAGAGGAAGGAGTCCTTCTGCGCGAGGAGCTCGCCGCCAAGGCTCGCAAGCGGTAAAGGGACGATCCGCCCCGGGTAGGGCGCGCCGAAGGCGACCTTGCGCCGGCTAGTCCCCTGGTTTTGGAAGACCGTCATGAACAGCGACTCCCCCGTGAGGAGGCGCTTGCCCGCCCCGAGGAGCGAACCAAGCAGTCCGCCCGGACGCGCGGAGCCATCGCCGAAGATAGTCTCCATCGCGATGCCGTCCTCCATGTACATCATCCCGCCAGCTTCAGCTACGACGGCCTCGCTGGGGTCGAGCTCGATCTCGACGAACTGCAGGTCATCGCCGCGGATGGCGTAGTCGATCGCGTGCATCTGCGGCGTGAGGAAGGGAGGGGAGTCCATAGTTGAAGGTGATAAAAGACGCTTTAAGGTGTGAAGGTGGGGGCTCGCCCCGTCAGTCAATCTGCAGGTGACGAAGCCGGAGCGCGTTGGCCACCACGGTGATCGAGCTCAGGCTCATCGCGACGCTGGCGACCATCGGGTGCAGCAGCCAGCCTGTCCACGGGTAGAGGGCCCCGGCGGCGAGGGGTAGGCCGGCGAAATTATAGGCGAAGGCCCAGAAGAGGTTCTGCCGGATGTTGCGGAGCGTTCCTCGACTCAGCCGAACGGCGCGGACGAGTCCCGCCAGATCGCCCCGCAGCAGCACCACACCGGCGCTGCGAAGCGCGACGTCGGTACCGTCCCCCATCGCGATACCGACATCCGCCGCAGCGAGGGCGGGCGCATCGTTCAGGCCGTCGCCTACGAAAGTTACCCGATCTCCTCGAGCCCGTCGTGCGCGCACCAGATCCAGCTTTCCTGCGGGGGAGATTCCGGCATGCCAGGCGTCGAGGTTGAGAGCCGCGGCGACCGGGGCGGCTGCCTCCGCGCGATCCCCGGTGATCAGTTCTACCCGCCAGCCCAGCGCGCGCAGAGCCCGCACGGCGGGCGCGGCAGAAGGCTTTAGCTCGTCCGCGAGGGCGATGCATCCCGCCCGCGCGCCGTCGACCCGCACGTCCACCAGGGTGGCCCTGGCCGCCGCGGGCGGCAGCGTGGGAACGGGTCCCGTGGCGCGGACCACGGCAACCTGCCGGCCGGAAACTACGGCCGCAACGCCTACGCCCGGCTCTGCCCGGAAGTCCTCTGCGGCGGGCAGCGCGAGCCCGCGCTCCGCGGCGGCGGCGACGAGCGCGCGGGCAAGCGGATGCTCGCTGGGTGCTTCGGCGGCCGCGGCGAGGCGCAGCAGGTCCTCGGGGTCAAGGTCCGGCGCCGAGGGCAACACCGCGGCCACGCGCGGCCGGCCGGTGGTGAGCGTACCCGTCTTGTCGAGCAGGAGCACGGTGGTGTCGGCAAGGTGTTCCAACGCGGCGGCATCTTGCACGAGGATTCCAGCGCGGGCGCCCCGGCCGATGCCCGTGACGATTGAGACGGGCGTGGCGAGCCCGAGCGCGCACGGGCAGGCAATGATCAACACCGCGACGCCATTGAGAAGGGCGAGGGGTACGCTTGGTGCTGGGCCAAACGCGAGCCAGGCGGCCGCCGTAGCCAGTGCCAGGCCGAGGACGGCGGGGATGAACCACGCAGTGACGCGATCGGCCAGTCGGGCGATCGGCGCCTCGCTTTCCTGCGCAGCGGTGACGAGACGAATGATGTGCGCGAGGATGGTGTCCGCTCCGACCCGTTCGGTGGTGAGCACGAGTGAGCCGGTCGTGTTCAGTGTGCCGGCGCGGACTGGGTCCCCGGCTTGGCGGGGCACAGGCAAGGGCTCACCGGTGAGCATCGACTCGTCGATTTCGCTGGCGCCAGAGGCCACGCGGCCGTCCACCGGGACATGCTCGCCCGGCCGGACGCGCAGCAGATCACCGGGACGAATATTGGCGAGGGCGATATCTTCCTCGTGCCCGTCGGCGGCGACGCGGTGGGCGAGCGGCGGGGCGAGGCGGAGCAGGGCTTCGAGGGCTTCGCCGGTGCGGGCGTGGGCGCGTTGCTCGAGGATTTGCCCGAGTAGGACGACGGTCGTGATGAAGGCTACGGCCTCGAAGTATAACGGAGGACCGTGCGCGGTTAGGAGGGCAGCGGGGAAGCTTTCCCCGGCGAGCGTCGCGGCGACGCTGTAGACGTAGGCCGCGCCGGTCCCCGTGACCGTCATGGTGAACATGTTCGGGTCGCGCTCCCGGATGGAGTGCCACCAACGGCGGTTGAGCGGCGCGCCGGCCCAAAAGAAGATGGGGGTGGTGAGCGCGAGCTGCACCCAAGCGAGGAGCCCGGGGTTGATCCCGTGGAGCAGTCCAGGTGCGGCCATCCCCCCCATCGCGAGCGCCAACACAGGCAGACCGCAAGCGAGCGCTAACCAGAGCCGCGGGCGCAGGTGGCGCTCGTGCGGCAGGCCCATATGGACGGGCTCGGCGGAGGAGGGGATGGCGGTCACGGCGGCAGGACCCGCTTGGGCCTGCAGGGCTGCGGGGTGGACGAGGGGTGGTGGCGGCCCCGGGCTGCGGCGGCGTGGGCAGCAGCTCGAGCTAGGTGATCGCGCCCGGTGGGCTGGCGCCGGCCGGCGTCAGGGCGAGTGCGGCCCGGCAGGGTTCTTCAGCCCCGTTTGCCGGACTTCGCGGCCAGCGCGGCGGCCGCGTCGACCTTGGCGAGAAACTTGGCGGGGCTAGCCTTAAAGTCCTCCCCGCAGCCCTCGCAGCAGAAGAACACCACGCGATCGGGCTGGCCCTTGACGCGGTGGATGTAACCGGCGGCCTCGCCCATGCTACCGAGGGGCTCGTTGGAGACGAGGCAGGTCTTGAGCGGGTAGCTGGTGCGAGCGGCGGCGATGATCTCGGCGTCCGTCTTGGCGGCCGCAGCGGAGAGCGAACCGGTGGTCAAAAGCAGGCTCGCGAGGAGAGCGGGGATGGATTTTGTGGTCATGGTCATCAAAGCCTACACCTCGGAGCCGCTATTCCCCCGCAAAATCTCGCCGGCGTCCCCTCGACGAGATGACGAGGGGGATTTGCCGGCCACCGGGGTAAGGTGGTTCGAGTATATGCGTTCCTCCCCCGATCCCCTGCCGCCCCTGCTAGCCTCCTGGCGCGTCGAGCCTTCCCCGGACCCCGGGTTTCGCCGGGCGGTACGGGATCGTCTGGGCCCGGGAAGTGCCGCCGCGTCGTGGGCCGCGTTTGTCCGCCGACGGGCGACGCTGGTAGCCGGCGGCCTGGCGGTAGCCCTGATCGGGGGGGCGTTGAGCGGGCACGGGCGCGCCCGCGCGCGGATTGACGAGGATCGCGCCCGCCTAGCCTCGGCTTACGTCGCGGGTCTGGACGCGCGGCGGATGGTGCCGCCCCGCTGAACCCACCAAGCGCCCGTGACGCGAAACCTGCTCCTTACGCTCCTCCTGGCGGCCGTCGTGGCTGCGGCCGCGTTCGGCGTGGCCTTTCTCGTGAGTGGGGACCGGGCCCTGCGCATGGCGGCCCGGCAGGGTGACGCCCTCGAATGGCTGCGCGTCGAATTCTCCCTCGACGCGGAACGCTTCGCAGCGGTGCGGCGCTTGCATGAGGAGTTTAGCATCGAGTGCAGCGCGCACTGTGCGGCCATCGTGGCGGCGCGAGAGCGGTTCGCGCCGCCGGCGGAGATCGCGGCGCTCGAGGAGCACTGCGTAGGGGCGATGACCGCCCACTTCCGGCAGGTGGCGGCGCGGATGGATCCGGCGCACGGGGAGCGTTATCTCGCCCTCGTGCTGCCCCGCATCCGCGGACACACCCACCAGGGGGCGCCCAGCGTGCGGCTGGCGCCGTGAGGTCGGCCGATCCGTCGGTCCGTTCGCAGGCCGCCCCCGCCGCGGGCGCGGAGGCGGCCGCCCTCGATCGGGAGCTGATGGCCCGCGTGCAGGTAGGGGACGAGACCGCGCTAGGGTTGCTGATGGAGCGTTGGGAACGCCCCCTAAAGGCTGTCATCGCGCGGCTGGTGGGTAACGCCGCGGAGGCCGAGGAGCTGGCGCAGGAGGCGTTCGTGCGCCTGTGGCAACAGCGGGAGCGCTTCCGGGCCGGGGCGGAGTTCCGGCCCTGGATGTTGTCCCTCGCTCTGAATCTGGCGCGCAACCGCCTGCGCTGGTGGCGCCGTCGGCCGCTGGTGGCCCTGGAAGAGTGGACCCCCGTGCCGTCGGCGGCGGGTGCGGATGGGGCTGGCGCGCTGGAGGCCCAGGAGCGGGTGGAGGCGGTGCGCGCCGCGGTCGTGGCACTGCCCTTGGATCAGCGGGCAGCGCTGGTGTTGTTTGAGTACGAGGGGTTGGGCCAGGCAGAGATCGCGGAGATCGTGGGTGCCACGCCCAAGGCGATCGAACGCCGACTGGAGCGGGCGCGCGCGGCGCTGCGGGTCACCCTCGCGCGCTGGCTGCGGCGTGCCTGAGCGGGTAGGCGCTCAGGCCAGCGTGCGCAGCTGTACGCTGTCGACGCGTTGTTCCTCGGCTACGATGTCGGTCGCGATCACGAGCTTATCCCCGGAGGCCGCGCGTCCGCTGCGGCGCAGTAAGGCGAGAGCACGAGTCACGGTGTCGTTGGGATCCGCGCTCAGCTCCAAGAGGTGTGGCTCCACGCCGCGGAGGAGCCGGAGCTGCCGGAGGAGGCCAACCGCCGGCGTGAAGGCGAGGATTGGGGCGGCGCCGGGACGGAGCGCGGCGAGACCCTGCGCCATGAAGCCGTGACGGGTGAAGGTGACGAGGTGCGCGCTGGGAATTTGGCGAGCGAGGGTGACCGCGGCGTGCAGGACCTTCATGCGGTCGCCGGTGAACGCGGCCCCCGCGCCCGCCTCCCCCGCCGTCTCCCGCTCAATCCGCCGGGCGATTCCGTCCAGCATCCGCACGCACTCGATCGGATAGCGGCCGACGGTTGTCTCGCCCGAAAGCATCACGGCGTCCGCCTGCTCGAAGACCGCGTGGGCTACATCGGTGATCTCCGCGCGGGTGGGCACCGGCTGGGTGATCATCGACTCGAGCATGTGCGTCGCGACGATCACGGGCCGTCCGCGGGCGAGGCACGCGCGGATTGCCCGGCGCTGGATGACGGGGAGTTCCTCGAAAGGACACTCGATCCCAAGGTCCCCGCGCGCGACCATCAGTCCGTCGGATGCCTCGATGATGGCCTCGAGGTTGGTGATCGCCGACTGGTCCTCGATCTTCGCGATGATCCGGGCGCGGGAGCGCCGCTCCTCGAGGAAGCGCCGCAATGCCTCTAGGTCCTCCGCCGCGCGCACGAAGGACAAGGCGAGGAAGTCGATCCCCTCCTCGATGCCCACTAGCGTGTCTGCCCGGTCTTTCTCGGTGAACGACGGCAGCGAGACGCGGACGCCGGGTAGGTTGATGTGGCGACGCGAGCCTAGCTCGCCGGCAAGTAGGGCTCGGCACGTCAGCCGCGTCGCGTCCTTCGTTTCAACGTGGAAGCGGAGCAGGCCATTGTCCACCAGCACCACGGCGCCCACGGGCACGTCGTGAACGAGGCCGGGGTAGTTTACAGTCACGGCGGGCACGCCCGAGCGTGCGGGCGCGGCGGGATCGACCATTAGGTCCAGCAGGTCTCCCTCCCGCAGAACCAGTGGTGCAGGAAGCGCCCCGGTACGGATCTCCGGGCCCTTGATATCCATCATCACGGCGACTTCGCGGCCCTGACGGGCGCTGACCGCCCGGATGCGGCGAATGACGGCTCGCGTCCAATCGTGGGTGGCGTGCGCCATGTTGAGCCGTACAACGTCCACCCCGGCCTCGATGAGGCGGCCAAGCATCGCCTCGTCCTCGGTGGCAGGACCGAGCGTGGCGATGATCTTGGTGTGGCGAAAAGGGGCGGTCATCGGGGCCCGATGGTGGGCCGCGGGGGGCGCGGGGCAAGCCCCGGTCCCGCGGCCCGGCTCAGCCGACCTCGCACCACGGGGTAGATACGCCGGGCGGTACGACGGCGAAGGCGCAGGCGGGCAGAGAGGCGCGGACGCCGGCGAGGGCGGCCTCGACCGCGGCGGGCGTGTTGCAGTCGCGCGAAAGGTGGGTCAGAAACACGTGCCGCCAACGGGGACTAGCGACCTCGGTGAGCAATGCCCGCACGGCCTCGTTGGAGAGGTGACCGTGACGGCCGGCGATGCGCTGCTTGAGCGCCCAGGGGCGGCGAGAGTCTGCTTGGAGTAGCTGCGGACAGTGGTTGGACTCGACGACCACGGCGTCGCAGTCGTGGAGGCATTGGCGGACGTTGAGGGGCGCGTGACCCAGGTCGGTGAGCCACGCCAGCGTCCGCAGCGGGGCACCCGGATCGTTTGCGGGCCCGTGGGTGAAACGAAAGGCGACTGGATCCTGCGCATCGTGGGGCACCGCGAAGGTCTCGACCTCAAGGTCGCGGTAGCGGAAGCGGCCGCCGGTCTCAAAAAGCTGCCAGCCGGCGTTCCATGAGAGGCCGGCCTGCACGGCGCGGCTGGTGGCGTGGTTGGCGAATACCTTTAGGTGCGGGTGGCGCCGTAGCCCTTCGAGCCCTCCGGCGTGGTCCCCGTGCTCGTGCGTGAGAAACACGGCGTCGACGCGTTCCAGGGATTCTCCCTGCGCAGCGAGGAGCTGCGCAAGGCGTCGGGCGGAGAAGCCGGCATCGATCAGCACGCGTGCCTCCGCGGTCACGAGCAGAGCGGCGTTACCTGCGCTGCCGCTGCCCAAGATAGTGAAACGCATCGCCACGGTCGGGGATCAAGGCGTCCGCCGTGCTGGCGCCAAACTAAAATCGCACCCAACTCGCGGGGCGGCGGCGGAATTCCGGCTCGCCCTCCTCGCGCGCGGGGTTTGGTTGGAGCTACCCCATGCGCTCCCTCGCCCCGCTCTTACTGCTCCTAGCTGTACTTCCCGCGGCCGCCGCACCGGTCCCGGCCCCGGCCCGGCCCAACATCATCTTCATCTTGGCCGATGACCTGGGTTATACCGACCTCGGAGTGCAGGGCAGCCGCTACTACGAGACGCCCCACCTCGACCGCTTGGCCGCGCAGGGCACGCGGCTGATGAATCATCATCATCATCAGAACTGCGCGCCTACCCGCGCCGCGCTGATGACCGGCCAGTACGCGCCGCGCACCGGCGTCTACACCGTGGGCGGCACGGACCGCTTTGACTGGTCTTCCCGGCCACTCCGCCCAGTCGAAAATGTCACCAACCTGCCGCTCGACCGCGTCCTGCTTCCCCAGGTGCTGAAAGGCGCCGGTTACGCCACGGCGATGTTCGGTAAGTGGCACCTCGGTCAGCGCGGGGAGTACCTGCCCGGTCGGCGCGGCTTCGATGAAGCCATTGTCTCGAACGGTCGCCACTTCGACTTTGAGACCGCGCCCGCCACCCCCTATCCGAAGGGGCAGTACCTAGCGGATTTTCTCACGGACCGCGCGGTGGACTTCATCCGTCGCCACCGCGACCGGGCCTTCTTCCTCTACCTGCCGCACTTTGGCGTCCACGCCCCGTACGAGGCGAAGCCTGAACTCGTCGCGCGCTTCCGGGCGAAACCGGTAGCGGACGGTCACCGCAATCCGGTCTACGCGGCGATGCTCGCGAGCGTCGACGAGAGCGTCGGGCGCTTGATGGCAGTGCTCGACGAGTTGCGGCTGGCGGAAAACACGCTGCTCATTTTCGCCAGCGATAACGGGGGCGTGGGGGGGTATTCCCGCGAAGGGGTTCGCAACGAGCGGGGGGACGTCACGGACAACGCGCCCCTGCGAAGCGGTAAAGGGAGTCTGTACGAGGGTGGCACGCGGGTACCCTTTCTCGCCCGCTGGCCCGGCCAGATCCCGGCGGGGCAGACGCGCGAGGTGCCAACCATCCACGTGGACTTGCTTCCGACGCTCGCTGCGGCCGCCGGGGCGAGTTTACCCCCTGGGCAGGTACTCGACGGGGAGAACCTGCTGCCGTTGCTTCGGGACCCGGGCGCGCGGCTGGGGCGGACGGCGATTTTCCAGCATTTCCCAGGCTACCTCGGAGCCGGCGCCGGCAGTTGGCGCACGACGCCGGTCAGTCTGATCCATGAGGGGGACTGGAAACTGATGGAATTCCTCGAGGATGGTCGGCTCGAACTGTACAACCTGCGGGAGGATGTCGGCGAGCGCGTGAATCTTGCGTCCGCGCAGCCCGAGCGGGCTCGTGCGCTGCACGCGCGGCTCCTCGCGTGGCGCCGCGAGATCAATGCCCCTTTGCCGACCGCCAACCCCGGAGCCGCCGGGACGCCAGCGGGGAAGGCCGCTAAGGCCGGCAAGCGCAAGGCCAAATCGGATGGCAACTAAAGTCCCGCTGCCCCGCCGCACCTTCCTCGCCACCGCGGCGGCGGCGTGCGTGGTCCGCGGCCACAGTGCCGCGTCGCCCACCGTCGGTGTCTCGCCTTCAATCCTCGTGTCCGGGGGGGCGATGATGCGTGGGGCGCGGTTCGCACCGTCGGTCGAGGATGTGATGCGCGCGCACTTCGGGTCGGTCCGGCAGTTGGCGCTGGTCCTGCACGCGACCCACTCGTCCGAACGCGATGCGATGGAGGCACGGTTGCGGGCGGCGTTCCGGGAACTGGGCGTGCCTACCGTGCAGTCCCTGCACCGCCGCGACGAGCCCGGCGCCGTGGCGCTACTGCGCGCGGCGGACGGCATCTTCATCGGGGGTGGGGAAACCTTCGTGCTGCTGGCGGAGCTACAGCGGACGGGCCAACTTGCGCTAATCCGGGAACGCGCCGTCGCCGGCGTGCCCTGTGGCGGCTCCAGTGCGGGCGCCAACGTCATCGGGCGCCGCATTGGCACGACCAATGATTTTCCCGTGACCGAAGTCGCCTCGCGCGACGCCCTCGGACTCCTGCCGGTGACGATCAACCCGCACCATCCCGCGTCCACGCAGGAAGCGGACTTCCGCGTCCGCGCGGGCAAGATCCGCGGCTACTTGCGGTTTAATCCTGGGGAGCGCGTGCTCGCGCTGGGTGACGCTGCCGTGGTGCGGCTCCATGCGGGGACGGCGCGGCTGGCCGCGGGTCAGGGATGGGTCTATGAGGCGGGCCGCGATCGGGAACTGGTGGCGGGCGTACCGGTGCCGGAGCTGGTCGAGACGACAGGCTGAAGACTGGCTGCGCGTTCAGTCGGGCTGGCCCCAAACGCGGGGGGCGCGGAAGCCTTCGGGGGCCGCCTCTGCCTTGGGCGGCAGGGCTTCCCGGACGAAAGTCTCGAGGCGGACGGTGAGCCGTTGGACGATTTCCGGGTGGCGCGCGGCGAGGTTCTCACGTTCGCCAGGATCCGCGGCGAGGTTGAAAAGCTCGATCGTCTCCGCGGCCGGGGCCGCCTTTTTGCCGCTCTTTTTCTTGCCGGTCGTGGCCGGGTTGTCCGGCAGGTCGTTGGCGCCGATCGCGCCGTTGCGGACCAGCTTCCAGTCGCCCATCCGCACCGCCCCGCCGCGGGGATAGGCGTTCAGCAAGATGGCTTCGTGCGGGGAGGGCGCGCCCGCGGTGATCGT
>SYDD01000033.1 GCA_005786775.1 Opitutaceae bacterium | reverse complement strand
TGCCGCCCCGCGAGGCCCGTGAGGTCCACGGTGCCGCGGACATCGACCGGCAGCTTGCGCCCGGCCACGAGGGCGTGGCGCACGGTCCAGCCCTCCGGGATCCGCGCGCGCAACAGGGTGCGCGAAGGGGTCTGCCGCGCGGGCAGGTCCACCGTCGCGATCACCTCGCCGGCACCGAGCCGGGATTCGGCTACCACGCTCACCTCGCCCCAGGCCGTGGGCGCCCGCTCAACGCGGATGACCTTGCCGTCTTCGAGCCAGCGCCGCGAGGTCCCGAACAGCAGGCGCAGCGTGTCGGGGCGGGCATCGTCATCCAGATCCCATTCCTGCACCAACAGGTGCCGGACCATCGAAAGCACGTGCGCGCTGGCGGCGCTGTTGGGAGGGCAATAGAAGAAGCGGCCCTCCGCGTCGACCGGGCGCAAGGTGCAGCCCTCGCCGCCCACGAAAGTGTTCCGGGTGAGCCCCTGCGCGAGGGTGCCGTACAGACTCAGCAGGGCGCGTTCCGGCTCGTCCCGGCGGAGGGCGTCGAGCGTGTAGCGGGTCCCGTAAAGCGGGTTCACCCGTTCCGGTCCGGTCCAGAAATTGAACGTGTCGCCGCCGGACCGCACCATCCCCAGGAATATCCCGCCGTGGCGCTCTTGGTAGTGCGGGATCCAGTGCTCCGCTTCACTCCCCGAGGGAAAAATGCCGCTGCCGATGGTGTAACCGATGATAATGTTCCAGTAGGAACCGATCCGCTGGTGGAGAATTGGGCTGTGGACGGGTTCGCCGCCGTCGAGCGCGATCGGGACAAACGGGGGCTCGGTGGTCCGGGAGATCGCCCGGTCGATGGCCTGCAGCACTACCGGACGGAACTCCGCCGCGGCCGCGGAGTAACGCCGGCCCAGTTCCGGATCCCCGAAGGCGGTATGCAACGCGCCGAAGTCGTGCAGGGCCCGCCAGGCGCGGGCGTTGACGTTGAGGCTCTGGACCGGCGTGTGGATGTCCCCGCAATACTGCTCCTTGGGGAAAAGCCCGCCGGGGCCGGTGCGCCCCTCCAGGAAACGGACGACCTCCTTCTCCCAGCGCGGTCTCAGTTCCGCGATAGCCCCGGCATCCCGCGTCTGCCAGACATAGCGCACCAGGTTGCCGAGCTTGAAGGCGGCCTGGTGCAGTTCGAGGTTCCGCCGGGTGAAATCAAACAGCGGCTCCAGCAACCGGCGCGCCTCCGCCGGGTAGCCCCAGGCAAGCAGCGCCAGCACCGCGTCGCTGCCCTCGGCGGAGTAGATCTGGTCGTATTGGTTGCCCGTGCTGTAGCGCAGTTGCCCGTGGTTGATCAGCTGGAAGTTCTGCACGACCGCGTTCCGCCACGCGTGGTTGATCCGCGCCTCCGGCACCTCGACCTGCACCGCGCGGCCGACTAGCCCGCGCCAGGTCTCGACACACGCCGCGCGCCGCGCCGCGTACGCGGCCGGATCGACCGCCACCCTCATCCCTGCCGGCAGTGGCGTGGTGGGCACCGCCAAGGTGACCGCCCCACCCTCCCGCACCCGGGCGACCATCCGCCCCCGCTCCCGCTTCCACGCGGGGTCAAACAGGGCGACCACGCGTCCGGCCTCGTCGAGCAACCGCCCCGCCTCGAACCGCAGCCCCGGCGCCTCGACGTCGACGCTCACGAATCCGTTCGTGCCCTGCGCCAGATCGAAGCGCACAAAGACCACGCAATACTCGGCCAAGGCGGCATCCGTGGCAGCGAACGCCTCCAGCCGGTAGATCTCCGCCGGCGGACGCTCGCCCGTCCGCTGTAGCGGGACCATTCCCTCCGCCTGCACCGGCGTCCGGTGCGCGTAGCGGATCTCCGGGATGGGCAGCCAGCCCTCCGCCAGCACCGGCTCCGTGACGCGATCCCGCAAGCTGCCGAAGGCGAACTCGTCCGGCCCGACGCGGAACCGCACGGGAAGGCCAACGTCGTTCCAGCTGCGACTCCCCCCGCGCAGGTTCAGCCCGCTGCCGTCGGAGATCAGCCGCGCCTTCGGCCGCGCCCCCGGGTCGCCGCCGCGGCGGAATTCGACGCCGCCCGGCGGGATCTCACCCGGCGGACACAGGATGATCGGATAGTGCCGGAAGTCGGCATTGACGTAGCGCGGCGGCGGCAGCAGCGGCGCCAGGAACTCGTAGCTCGGTCCATTGGGCTGGGCCATCGCCGCCTCGCCCCACACGTCGCGCACCGCGGTGATCGCATCTTCGAGGGGCGGCAGGGCGGCGGCGCGGCGATCGGGGACCAATAAGGCCGCCAGGACGACCAGACGGAGGGAAAGCGCGTTGGTCATCAGAAGTTCCCCCGCAGGCCGAAGATCCAGAGCGCCCCGTATCGGTCGCTCTGGCGGAAGCGCGCCCGGTCCGGCGTCAGCGGCCCGCGGCGCTCAAAGTCCTCCGGTTCATCGCCCCAGTTGCGGATATTGCCGAACACGCTCAGCCGCCGCGTGAGGTTGAACTCGGCATTCACGTCCACGAGCCGGCGCGGGGTCGCGTAGGTGAACGTCCCCGGGCCGACGCTCAGGCCAGTGATCTGCGCCAGCTTGCGCTCGCTCTGGTAGGTCCAGTTCGCGCGGACATTGAAGCGGGGCCGCGTCAACACGAGGCCCACGCTGGCCGTGCGCGGGATGAGCCCGTTGAAGTTGTCGGCCTCGACGCCCGCGATCCGCTGGCTCGCCCCGCTGGCGATGACCTGCACCCCCCGCGCCCAAGCGGGCAGGAAGGTCAGCGCCTGCCGGTATTGGAAGTCCAGCCCCTCGATGTGGACGACGGCCGGCAGGTTGTACTGGGTGGCAACATCGAAGCGCCCGTATTCCGCGGCAGGCAACCCGTGGATCGCGAGGAACTCGGGCGTGGCCCCGGACACGGTGCTCCCGAAAAAGTTTTCAAACTGCCGCCGGAAGGCGCCGACCGAGACCAGCCCCACCCCCTCGAAGTAATGCTCCAATGCCACCTTTCCGGTCCGCGCGCTCCAGACCTTGATCGCGGTGTTGCTCACTACGATCCGGTTCGAGGGCGAGGGCGCCGCCTCCAGATCGGGCAACGTGATCCCGCCGGCATACTGGTTGTAGTTGGGGCGTCCGACGCTGTGGTAGTAAGCGGCACGCAGGAGGGTGTTGGTCCACAGGTTCCACGCCGCATTCAGGCTCGGGAACCAACGCAGGTACTCTTTCTCGGTCCGGGAGCCCCGCTCCAGGTAGGTGCGGCGCGAGATCTCCAGCGCGGTGCCCGGCTGCTGGAGCGGCTGGCCGTTGGCCCCGCGCAGCACGCGGCCCGCGGCATCCCGCTGGTAGTTGCGCGAAAGGTCCTCCAATGGCCCCTCGGCCTCGATGTTGGTCTGCTCCGCCCGCAGGCCCCCGACCAACTTCAGCCGGTGGTTGAACAGGGCCACGTCCGCCCGGAGGTAAGCGGAGGTGGTCGTCTCCTGGGCGAATTTGGACAGGCCGAGCGTCGACCGGTAATGGGTATTCTCGTTGGACGTGAACCAGCTGGGCCGCGAGGCCAGCAGCTCCAGCAGCTCCGCGTTGGAGGCTCGCTGCGTCGCGGGGAAGCCGAAGACGCCGGGACGGCGCGAAAACACCTCATCAAGGATTTGCGCCGCGTTGTCGTCGGCCGTCCCCGCCCGCCCGTCCGCCCCCACGAAGGTCTGCACCAGGCTGCCACCGATCCGGTCCCGCCAGTTCTGCCGCACATCCAGCCCCGCCTTGAGCGTCATTGGCGCCGGCCAGTTGAAGTCGCGTGCCGCAAAGGCGTAGGCGCTGCGCTTGCCATCGCGGGTCACATCATCGAACCCCCGGCCGTGGATCGCGTTGCCCGATCCGCTCACGATGGAATAGCTGCCAAGGGCGTGCGGGTCCACCGGCGCCCCGGTGGCCGCGTCCGCGACCAGAATGCGCCCGGGCTGTTCAAAACCGATGTCCTCAAAGGCAATGGTCAGACCGGTCCGCTGGACCGTCAGGCCGCCAAAGTACCCGCGCGAATAATTGCTGGAGACGCTGCGGGCACGGGAATCGCCCAAGCCGAGCTCGGTTTTCCAGACCGGGCCCGCGTGCCGGTGGATGAGGCTCACGCTCAGGTTGCGGGAGTCCTGGTCGCGGTCCGCGTTCGCCTGCGTCAGGGTGCCCCCGCCCGAGGCGCCCCGAGTGAAGGTCGGGCCGAAACTCCCGGCCGTCACGCGCGTGATCGAATAGGTGAGGTCTCGGCTGCTGTAATCCCCGTTGAACGCCGTGGCTTGGAGCGAAAGCGCGATCCGGTCCCGCGGTCCCAGCTTCCAATCGAGGGTGGCGCCGGCCGACTTCCGCTTCGTCAGGCGCGGGAAGTCCCGGACGAGAAAGTCGGTGAGGTATGGCTGGTCCGGAGTGGTGTTGGGCAAGGTGCCGCCGTTGGTCGCCGCCGCGGCACCGCGCCAGGTCGTCTGGATGAAGGTGGAGGGCTGGTACTGGGTCGAGCCGCCGCCCGAGAGGGTGAACCCGAAGCGCTCGCTGACGGGTTTGACGTAGGAGAACTCGAAGCCCGGCTGGACCTTGGGCGACGTCCCGCGGCCCGGACCGGGGGTGCGGGCGAGGCTGCGGTCGCCATCGCGCAGGAGCAGGTAAGAGCTGAGGTTCAAGAGGGGCCGCGC
This sequence comes from Opitutaceae bacterium, assembly GCA_005786775.1. Taxonomy (GTDB): domain Bacteria; phylum Verrucomicrobiota; class Verrucomicrobiia; order Opitutales; family Opitutaceae; genus ER46. The sequence continues at coordinate 10,461 of SYDD01000033.1, read as the reverse complement.
GCGATCGAAAGCGGAGCGCACGACGAGGTTCACTGTCCCGGCCAGGGCGCTGCCCGGGGAATCGGGTGTGGGCGAGAAGCGGACCTCGATGCGCGAAAGGTTATTGGTGGCCACATTGGTCATTTGGATGTTGCGGGCCGTGTTCGCCTGGGCGCTCGCCTGCTCGAAGCCGTTGACCGTGACCGGGGTGTAGTCCGCGGGCACCCCGTTGAGCTGGATGTTCATCGCCTCGCCGCCCACCCACGCCACCTGCACGCCCGGCACCGTCTTGAGCAGTTCGCCGACGGAGCCGTCCGCGGTGGTGCCGAACTCATCCGCGGCGAGCACCTTGCGCATATCGGGCGCGAAACGCTGGTCGTTCACGGCGATGGCCGCACCGTCCATCTCCCGCGAGGTCGCGACCACGAAGCGCTCGAGGCTGACGATTCCCGGCGCCGGCGCGCGCTCCCCGGCGAGCGCGAAGTCGCGGCGGGAGCTCTGACCAGCCACGACCGTCACCACCGCCGTATCCCCGCCAAGCCCCGTATAGAAGACCCGCAACCGGACTTCGCCCGCGGGAACGTCCGCGAACTGGTAAGTTCCGGCCGCATCGGTGAACGCTTCCCGCCCGGTACCCTCCAGCGTGACCCGCGCCAACTCCAGGTATTCGCCACTGGCGGCGAAGGAGACCCGGCCGGTGAGGACACCCGTCGCGATCGCCGCGCCCGACAGGGCCGGGACCGTCAGCAGCGCGAAAATTACGGCAAGCGGGATCGGCAGCAGGGCGCGACCGCGCGGCAGGACAGCAAGCTTGGGGTGGGGCATCGGGCAGGGTTGAGGCAAGGCCGGGCCCGTTGACGGGTAAGCAACGGGAAAGCAGCCGGCGCTTCGGCCAATAGATTCCAAGGTCAGGCCCCTGGATGGCAAGCGTGGTTGGCCTTCTGCGCCGGAAGCGGCAGCCCCTTGCCGCCGGCCCCGAAGGCCGCCACCTTCCGCGCCGTATGTCCGCCCCGTCGTCCACCCCGCCCTCCGGACTCTGGCAGCCCGCGCATCTGGCCGACGAACGGGTGACCCTCGCGCCGCTCCGCGCGGAGGACTTCGAGTCCCTTTACGCGGTGGCCGCGGATCCCCTCATCTGGGAGCAGCATCCGAATCCCGACCGCCACCGCCGGGACGTCTTCACGACCTTCTTTGCCGGCGCGATGGCTTCGGGAGGGGCGCTGCTGATCCGCGACCGAAGTTCCGGTGAGATCCTAGGGAGCAGTCGCTTCTACGATCACCGCCCGGAGGATTCGTCGGTCTTCATCGGCTACACCTTTCTCGCACGACGCTGCTGGGGTCAGGGCCACAATCCGGCCGTGAAGCGCCTGATGCTCGGCTGGGCCTTCCAGCACGTGGCCCAGGTCTTCTTCCACGTGGGGGCGCATAACCTCCGCTCCCAGATCGCGCTGGGCCGCCTCGGCGTGGAAAAGACCGGGGAACTGGAGGTGGCTTATTTTGGCGAGTCCCCGCGCCGGAATTTCGTCTACCGGCTCAGGCGGCCTTGAGGCGGGGCGCCGGTCGCCTCAGAGGCTCAGGCGAAAGCTCAGCGAATAGGTCGGCGGCGGGTTGAGCACCGCGCGGAAGTTCTGCCCGTCGGGATCCCGGCGCAGCATCGTGTAAGGGCTCTGCTGGAGCAGGTTCGCGGCGTTGAACTGGACCTCCGCGGGCCGCTGGCCCAGCCAGGCCGGCAGGCGGCCCCGGTAGCCCAGCAACAGGTCCGCTTCGCGCCGCACCGGGGCGTAAAAGAGGCTGCCGGCGCTGCTGCGGCCGATCACCGGAGCGCTGCCGTAACTGAGGCCCCCACCGAGGAACACCCCGCGCAGACGCCCCTGCTGGAAGTCGTAACGGGTGAAGGCCCGGAACTCGAACTCCCGGTGCCCGATCGTGCCTTGATCTTCAACCGCCGTGGTGGCGGCGAGCCACGCCTCGTAGGCCGCGATCTCCTGCGCGACGGTCACTCCCGCGTTCGTGACCAGGCCTTGCGCGCCCGGGGTCCGCCACAACGGGAGCACCAGCGCGGCCGACTGCCGCGATCGCTTCAGCAAGTTCGTCTCGACGGAATCGGAGACGGAAACGTTGCAGAGCAGGCGCCAGCCCGGGGTGAGGTTCGCGGTCAGGTTCACCTCGTAGCCGTCGGTCGCCAGATCAAAGACGTCGTGCGCGCTGCCCAGCAGCCGCACCACCTGCCCTGGCTGGATCAACCGCGCGGCGAGGAGGGCATCCATGATCCGGTCGTTGCGCTCACCCACATTGTTCGCCCCGGAGGCACGGGACTGATCCACCGAGGCGGTGGTGAAGTAGCCCGCCCGAAGGAAGACGTTGCCGCCCAGCAGGGAAAGCATCACGCCGTAATCCTGGCCCTCGCCGGAGTTCAGCGGCAGCGCACCGTTGTCGGGCAGCAGGGAGACCGTGGTCCCGGGGATCTGCGCGTTCTCCGAGTAATTGTAGTAGACGGAGAGCCAGCGTGCCGGCTTCCCCACCACGCCATAGGAGATTCGCGAGAAGTCGTAGCTGCTCCCGCGGGCGTCCCCGGTGAACACTAGCGGTGCGGGCGCGGAGACCTCGCTGGTGGGCCGCGCGAACGAGGTCTGCCGGGTGTAGCGCCAGCCCGCCGTGGTGATGAGCCGCTCACGCCACCATGAGCTCTGGACGGCCGCGAGATGGCTCTCGGTGTGCCGCCACTGGTCGGCGAGTTCATTGCGGGCCCAGACGGTCGTCAGCGTCCGCGGCGCCGCCCCGGCATCCATCACCACGCTGAAGCTCCCGGGAATGCGCCGATGGTCCGGCACGGCCCATTGCGCCGGATCCGCCGGGTCAGTCACGTACTGCCGGGTCCAGAGCTGATTGGCCGCCTGCTGGGGCTGCGGGTGGAACGGGGAACCCGCCGCGACCAGAAACCCGACGAAGCGGGGGTTGCCGGAGTTGTCCCGGCTGGCCGACGCCGCGAGATTGTGCCGACCGAACGCGCCCAGATCCATCTGGTAGGAGGCGGTGGCCCGCAAACGCTCCGCGCTGTTGCGCTCGTGCCGCAGCACCCAGCGCGAATCCACATAATAGCGCCCAGCCCACAGATTGGACGCGCCATCGCGGAAAGTCTGGCCCGGTTCCCCCAAAACCCGGAACACATCGTGGGTGGTGTCGTAAACGTCCTGATCCCGCAGGTCGTTGACCGCCGCCAGCTCGACGAACAGGTTGCGCACGGGCTCCGACTCTAGGACCGCGCCGAGGCTCCGCTGGCTGAAGGAACTCGCGCCGCCCGGGCCCGGGAAACTCGCCCGCCGGGGCCACGGGGTGGCCGGATCCATCACCGCCCAATCAGCGGGCAGGAAGACCGAATTGACGCGAGCGGCCGTCGGCTGGCTGAAGACGGTCTGCTGAAAGTTGCGGAAGGAACCGTCATTGCCCACCAGGGTGACCCGCGGGGTGGCCGCCCTTTTGCCGATGCCCGCCGCGGCGTCGGCGGCGGCGAGCCCGGGCACCAGCGGGGAACCGCGCAGCCGCCACAGCGAGACATTGTCGAACGGCGCGTAGGTTCGCCCGAGAGCCTGGCTCAGCCGCCCGTACTCGGCGTCGAGTCGCACGGTGGTGTGGCGCAGCACCCGCCAAGTCGCCGCCAGCGCCAGGCGGCGATTGACCGTGAACTGGTGCGCCTGCCACCCGTCGGCGGTATGCTCGAGGGCGTTGACGCGCACCGCCAGGCGCTCGTGCGGCGCCAGGTTGCCATCGACGTGCACCCGGCGCAGGGCGTCCCTTCCAGCGGTCACGTTGACCTGCGCGAAGGTGCGCCCGATCCGGGCCTGCTTGGTGGTCGTGTTGAGGATCCCGCCCGCCCCGCCCAGGCCAAAGAGGATTGCGTTGGGTCCCCTCGCCTCCTCGAACCGCTCGGAATTGTAGGTGTCGGGCAACAGGTTGGAGCCGAAATAATTGCGGGAACGCGAGGCCAGCTGCCCGCGGATGCGGTACTGGAAGACCCCGGTCTCGGTGTTGATGCCCTGCACCGCGGCGGTCTGGTCGGTACGTTCCGGCACCGCGGCGGCCGAGTACCGCATCAGGTCGTTCTCGCTGAACGCGTTAAGGTCCGCGATGAACTCCGGGGTGAACACGCTGATCGCGTTGGCGACGTCCGCCAGGTTGGTGCGGAGGCGGCTGCCGGCGAGGGTGTTGTTGGCGAGGTACCCGACGTCCTTTTCGGAGGACACCTGGAAGGGCGAAAGCTGGATGACCGTCGCCGGGGGCGACTCGGCCGCGGACAGCAATCCGGACAGGTTCAGGGCCAGAAACGCGGGCAGGCCGCGGCAGGGGTTACGCGGGGGCATGCCCACTAAGCATTCGAGGCGCCCGGCCACGGCAAGCGAATCCGGCCGCCGCTGCCGGCGGGGAAAATTCTCATAAGCCCGGAATTGGCGCGCGATGTGCTCCCCCGACCGGCGATGACCCACCTTCCCCGCCTTCCGCTCCTCGCAGCCCGCCTCGGGGCCTGCCTCGCCTCGCTGGCCCCGGCCGCGCACGCCCAATCGACCGCCGCCCGGGGCGCGCCCGGCGGGGAGGTCGTCACGATGGAGAAGTTCCAAGTCAAGGACGTCCCCATCGAGAAACAGATCCTGCCCACCGCCCGTCCGTTTACCTCGGTGTTCGGCACGGCGGACAACATCGTGGACGTGCCGCGCAACGTCACGATCATCTCCCGGCAGCAGCTGAGCGACATCAGCATCTCGAGCGTCCTGGACTTCTCGAAGCTCACCTCCAGCTCGTACACGACAACCAACTTCGGCGCCCCCGCCAATCCCAGCATCCGCGGCCAGACCGCCGATCTTTTCATCAACGGGGTCCGCGGCCGCATCACCTCCAACGGCAATGGCCTCCCGTTGAACTTCAACGCGGTGGAGTCCGTGAACATCGTCAAGGGCCCCGCCACCGCCGTGCAGGGCGCCTCGATGTACGTCGGGGGCTTCGTCGACCTAGTGACGAAACGGCCCTACTTCGACGCGACGAAGGGTTCGGTCAGCATCACCCTCGGCTCCGACGACCAGCGGGAATGGACCGTGGATATCGGGGGCCCGCTCTCGCGCACCGCGGCCTACCGGGTGAGCTACTCAGGGCAGGACAGCCGCGGCTACTGGGAGAACTATTTTAACCGCAACCACTCCCTCTACGGCGCGCTCACGCTGCGCCCGCGCGCCGGGTACGAGATCTTCCTCAGCGCGACCCTCGCCCGCTACCACTACACCGAGAACTGGGGCTTCAACCGGCCCACGCAGGACCTGATCGACAAGGGCCTGTACCTGACCGGCATCAACAGCAATGCCGCCCCGGACTTTGGCCGTTACCCGCTCGGCTACGCCGACGCCCGCGGCAACCCGATCTCCTTCACCAACCTCGCCACCATCGGCGGGCCCGCCGCGCCGGTCTCGGACCCGCAGAACTCGCGCTGGGTGACTTCCGGCTTCCCCGCCGGCAACCGGGTCGTCTTCGGGCCGGCCGTGAAAATCGACCGGCGCAAGCGGCTGATCAAGCCGGGCGATGATTCGCGCGGGGACGAGTTCAACGCGCAGGCCCTCCAGACGCTTACCCTCAGTCCGACCTTCAAGGTCGTGAACAACACCTACTGGAGCTACACCAGCCGCGAAACCCTCAGTTCTTACTACTACTCGGAGGTCATCGATCCGTCCTGGTTCGCCCAGAATCGCACCGAGTTCATCTTCACCGGCCAGTCGGTGACCGTGAACTCCGGCCTCGATTTCCGCTACCAGCGGACCAAGGCCTACGACGACTACTTCTTCGAGCCGGCCAACGTGTGGGATATCACGCGCGATACCAACTTCATCGACGTCTACCGCTCGGCCACGTTCCCGAACCCGTTCACCAGCCTGCCCATCCCGGGCTGGCCCGGGCGCTATGCCACCGATGGCATCACCAACGGGGATACCAATGACAGCCGCGGCACGACGGTCGGCGTCTTTGCGCAGGGCACCCGCCGCTTCTCTGAGTCGCTCAGCCTAGTCCTGGGCGGACGCCTCGATCGCTTCTCGGCGCGGGTCCGCGAGCCCCTGCTCGCGAGCCACCCCACGGCCTCCATCGCCGTCTGGGTGCCCAACTGGAACACCAGCCTCGTCTACAAGACGTCCCCGACCGCCAGCATCTACGCCACCTACAACTTCAGCCGCAACACCTCCGGGGCGGTGGGCGTCGGGGGCGGCATCACCGGTTGGAACGCGACGGGCACAGCCCTGTTCAAGGACAACTTCCTCCAGCCCAGCGAGCTGGTGGAGCTGGGCACCAAGTACGCCCTGATGCAGAGCCGCGTGTTCCTGAACTTCGCCGTCTTCGACCAGCGCCGGACCTTCAAGAGCACCAGCAGCACCATCATTCAGAACTTCCACTCGCGGGGCTTTGAGGCCGAGATGAACTACCAGCCGGACAAGCGCCTCTACGGCACTCTCTCCTATTCCGCGGTCGACGCGAAATCCTCCGCCGGCTTCCAGTCCGACGGTGGCGTGGGCCAGTTCTTCAACTCCAAGTCGACCGAGGGCCGGGTCTCGGGCCTGCCCCGGCACCTGTTCAACGCGCTGGTCTCGTACACCTTCGACAGCGGCTGGGGCCTCAACGCCAACGCCCTCGTCACCAGCCCGATCAACAACAACTTCGCCGGGACGCTCGTGATCCCGACGCAGCACCAGATCGACGCGGGGCTCTCCTACACCCGGAAAACCTGGAGCGCGCGCCTCACCCTGAGCAATCTGACCAACCAGAAGAACTGGGCGCCGCCCAACGCGGTCTACGGCAACGCCTCGGTCCTCTCGCTGCCCGGCACCCAGTACCAGCTCAACCTCAAGTACAACTTCTGAGCGGCAAGCCCAGGATGGGAAGCGAAGGGCCGGCCCGCGCCGGCCCTTTTTCTTTGCCCTGAGGGCGCGTGCCCTGGCGTCAGGCCGGGGCCTCCACCTCGCTTCATCCCGCGTCGGTTCACGGCCTGCGCGCGACCCGACTCAAAACCCACCGCGTTCCGCGGCGGATCAACGGAAGGGCCCGAGATGAAGGAACTGCGCCAGGAAGATGGCGGCCAGGAGGTAACCCACGGCATTCAGCCGCCGCGGCGACCCGGTCCCCAGCGCCAGCACTGCCGCCGCGATCAGCCCGAGGCCGATGCCTTCGGCGATGCTGAACATCAGCGGAATCGACAGCAACGTGAGGACCGCCGGCAGCGCCTCCCGGAAGTCGCCCAGATCGATCTCGGAGACCGATTGCATCATCAGCACGCCCACGAGCACCAGCGCCGGCGCGGTGGCCGCGGCCGGCACCATCAAGATCAGCGGCGTCAAAAAGAGGGCGGCCAGCATCAGGACCGCGGTCGTCAGGCTGGTCAGGCCCGTCCGGCCGCCCGCCGCGACACCCGAGCCGGATTCGATATAGCTTACGACCGTGGAGGTGCCGGCGAGCGCACTAAGGAGTGTCGCCAGCGAATCGGCGACCAGCGCCCGCCCCGCCCTCGGCAGGGTCCCGTCGGGCCGCAGCAGCCCCGCCCGCTTGGTCACCCCGATGAGCGTCCCGATGTTGTCGAACATATCCACCAGGAGGAGCGTGAGGATCAGCGGCAACGCGAGCAGCAGGCCGTTGACGTTGCCGAGGAATCCGAAGGTGAGCTTCAGGAGCACGGGCTCCGGCGAGGCGGGCCACCCGAGGATGGAGGCGGGCAACTGCGTCACCATCTTGCCCCCACCCGCCGGAGTGAACAGGCCGGCGACCGTCACCGCGAGCATCCCGAGCACCATCGCGCCGGGCACGCGGCGCGCCAGCAGGACCCCGGTGATGCCGATGCCCAGCAGACACAAGGCCGCCGGTCCCGCGGCCAGGTTCCCGTGGGCGACGAGCGTCGCGGGATTGGCGACAATGACGCCCGCGTTCTTGAGCCCGATGAAGGCGATGAAGAGCCCGATGCCCGCGGTCAGGGCGAGCTTCAGCGACTGCGGGATGGCCTCGATGATCCGCTCCCGCCAGCCCGTCAAAGAAAGCGCCAGGAAGATCACCCCGTTGACGAACACCATCCCGAGCGCCTCGCTCCACGGCACCCCCTTGCCGAGGACGATTGTGAAGGTGAAGAACGCGTTGATCCCCATCCCGGGCGCCAGGGCGATGGGATAATTGGTCAACAGCGCCATCAGGGCCGTCGCGAGCGCGGCAGTCACCGCGGTGACCGTCACCAGCGCGGCCTGGTTCATTCCCGCGTTGGCGAGGATCGCGGGGTTGACGGCGAGAATGTACGCCATCGCCGCGAAGGTGGTGAGGCCCGCCTGCAGCTCGCGCGCGACCGTCGTCTGGTTCTCCTTCAGTTTGAACAGTGAATCGAGCATGGGGGGGTGGGCCCAGCCGAGGACCCGCGACGGGAACGCGCAAAGCTAATCTGATGCCAAGGTTGGAAATTACTTCATCGTCTGGCACCCCGGGTGCTACATCGGCCCTACCGCCATGGCCCAACCTCGCTGCCGTCCTCGTCTTCTCTCCCCATTGTCCCGCCTGCTGCTCCTGACCGCACTGCTGCTGCCGGTGCGGCCGCTGGCGGCGGCGGGCGCCGCTCCCCTGCTCGCCCTTTGCGCCGCCTATCCGCCAGAGCTGACGGCGTTGCACGCGGAATTCGGGGTGAGCGCCGAGCGTGGGTTCACCGAGACCCGCATCAAGGGCCTCACCTTCTGGCGGGGACGGGCGGGACGTCACGAGGTGGTCATCTTCCGCACCGGCGTGAGCCTGGTGAACGCCGCCTATCAGCTGCAGATCGCGCTGGAGCGCTTCCCGATCACGGCGATCCTGTTCGCCGGGGTCGCCGGCGGGGTGGATCCATCCTTGCAGGTCGGGGATGTCGTGATCCCGGAACGCTGGGCCTACCACGCGGAGGCAGCCTACCTTAATCCGGATGGGAAAGGCGGCCACGTGCTCCCGTCCTTCCTGCGGCCGCGGGCTGAGAACTTCGGGATGATCTTCCCCAACGAGGTTGCCGCCACGCGCGAGGGCGAGGCCGACTTCCGCCGGCTCCCGTCTTTCCCCGCGGACCCCGCGATGCTGGCCGCGGCGCGGCGCGCCCTCGGCCGGATGCCCGCGCTCCGCGCCGGGGATCGGACGGTGGTGGTGAGTGTGGGCGGCACCGGGGTGGCCGGCCCGGTCTTCCTCGACAACGCCGCCTATCGCGAATGGGTGTTCCGGGTATGGCAGGCACGCTGCGCGGATATGGAATCCACCGCGCTCGCCCACGTCGCCTGGTCCAATCAGGTGCCGATCCTCATCATTCGCGGCCTCAGCGACCTCGCGGGGGCGCAGCGGGGCGCCAATCCAATAGAAACCTACGAGACACGCGTGTCTGGCATCGCCACCCGGGTGTTGCGCGCCGTGGTGGAGGAACTGTGATGCCGCGATGGCGGCCGGAGGCTTACGGGACGCTCAGCGGGCTTGGCGCCAGCGCCGGCTTAGCTGGTCAGGGTGCTTTTCCCAACCGAATGACATGGAAGTCCAGAGGGACGGATAATCCCGACCACTGGCGAACAGGGCAGTAAGCGGCTCGGTTCCCTTTCGCCGCCTATCCCGCGATCCGGTGGGAGCGGATCGCGGGGGAAGCGGGAGCGGTCAGCGGCTGGCCACCGCCGTGGCCAGAGGCAAGCCATCGCAGAACTCCAGCGCCGCCTTGGCGACGGAGGCCAGCGGGGAAGCGGCCGGCCGGGTCGGGCCTGGGAGTGAGCTCACCGCGATGCCGGCGACCCCCAGCGATCGGAGGTCGTTGATCTCCAGCAGCGCCACGCCGGGGCCACCCGCGGCGGAGACGTGGGCCGTGTAGTTGCCTGGGGGCAGAACCATGAGCAGCGCGGCCTCGACGGGGTTGACCGGCACTCCGGGAATCCGCGCCAGCTCCGAGCCCGCGGGGACCGCGCCCACATCCTCATTAAACGCGATCAGGCGACCCGCGGAGTCATAGAGTTCGAGCCGGGGATTCGCCGCGGCGCCTGTGACCCCAAAGGCCGCGAGGGAGGGCCCCTTGGCCGTGATGAGCGTGCGGACCGGCTCCGTGCCGCTGATGCTGAGGCCGCCGATCAGAACCTGATCGCCGGCGCCCGCCACCCCACGGATGGAGAGGTTGCCGTACCGTGAGCTGGGCAGCTCGTTCGAAACGGTGATCTGGCCGCGCAGTTGGCCGCCGGTGAACGCCTGGCTATGGTAATTGAGGTAGGTGCCGCCCGTCAGCAGGGCCACCGGGTCGCCAACGTAGGGAATGTCGTGCGATCCGGAGATGTGGCCATTCGCCGAACTGTAGGCGCCGGCCGACGCATTGGTGCCCAGCTGGGTCCGCGCCGGTCCGCTCGCGCCCGGCGCGCCCTCGTGGATATGCGAGTTGGTGAAGACGCTGGAGAAGAGGAAGAGCGAGTGCCGGATACTGATCGTGCCCGCCCCGGGATCGTAGGA
>SYDD01000221.1 GCA_005786775.1 Opitutaceae bacterium | reverse complement strand
GTGGTGGCGGAGGAAGCGGACCGCGCGGTGGAGGTCGGCCGCGATCTCCATCACCGTCGCACGGGGCTGGGAGACGTGGCAGACGGCGAACACCGTGTAGCCGCGGCGGAGGAGCGGGGCGGCCATCCACGTCGCGAACTCACCGGGCCGCTTCGAGCGCCAGCCGCCGCTGACGACCACCACCACGGCGGCGCCGTTGGGCCGGGCGGGGCGGAGGCGGTCGAAGGTGAGGGCCTGGTCGCCCCGGCGGCCGTAGACAAGGCCGTCGGTTCGCTCGACGGAAGGGTGCAGGTAGATCCAGATCCCGGCCGCGACGATGCCGGCAAGCGCCAGCGCGCCGCCCAGGGCGAGCAGCGTGCGCCGGAGCAGGACGCGGAGCCGGGGCATCGGGCAACTCAGCTGGAGGCGAGCGTCACCGGGATCTCGGCCCGGTAACGCCCCTGCAGGCGCAGCTCGAGCACGCCGCGGTCGTCCGCGAGCTTGCGCGCGGTCAGCGTCGTGGCGCCCCCCTTGGCCTTCTCGGCGGTGAGCGGCACGCGCAGCACCACGGCCCCGTCGCGGCCGTGCAACGCGAGCTGCGGGCCCGACTTGCGGACCTTCTCGATGCCGAGGGTGAACGTGACCAGGTCACGCTCGCGGCCCTCCTCGGTGACCTTGACGCGGCGCAGCGCGTCGGCGGACAGCGCGAGCTCACCCTGGAGCGGGACAAGCCGGGCGAGCCAGAGCTGGCCGACCGGCTGGGCGGCGCCGCGCCCGGCCTTGCGCTCCTTGGTCTGGCCGTCCTTGGCCTGCCGGCGGCCGGACGTCTGGAGAATGCGCTGGTCCGGCAGGAACACGGCGCCGGCCTCGCCGGCCTTGAGGCCCGAGGCACGCTCGGGGGCCAGTTCGAGGCGGAACGGGAGGCGTTCCAGGCGGGCGGTCTCGGCCGCGAGCAGGCGGCCGCCGCGGGCCAGTTCGTCGGCGGCGAGCGGCTCCTGGGCGCGGAGCGCGGGGCCGATGAGGAGGGCGGACAGCGGGAGGAGCAGACGGAGGGGTTTCATCGGGGAGTAAGACGCGGGTGGAGGCGGCCCGGATGCGGCGAGTGGAACGGGCGGCGGGGGGCGGGGCAATCCGAACCCGGCGGGGAGAGGACGGCTCAACGCAGCCGCACCGGATTGGCGTAGATCCACGGCACCCAGTCGTCCCCGACGCGCAGCTCCACCTCGACGCGGTAGTTGCCGGGACCCGGGGCCTCCCACGCGGCCGCGCGACCCTCGGCCCGGGTGACGACGGCGCCGTCGCGCACGAGCGTGAAGCGTCCCGGCACCGGCGCGAGGGCCCGCAGGCGCGTCCCGGGACGCCACGCCGCCGTCTCGCCCATCACCACCGGCGCGTCCCCCGTCTCGGCGAACCAGCGGAAACTGGAGGCATCCGCGAGGAGGCTGTAGGCGACGAAGGCGCGGCCGATCCGCAGGGCGGCGACGATCTCGGCCTCGTCGAGGCGGCGGGCGAGCACGTGGGTGTTCACGTAGCGCAGCGAGAGGTCGTAGGGGTCGAACTGCACCGTGAACAGGCGGCGGCCCGGCTCGAGGGGCCCCGCCACGGCCGCGAGGGCCGGCCGCACCCAATCCGGCACGTCGAACTCGGCCAGCCGGCGCGGGCTGGTGTCCTCGAGGCGGAGGCGGCCGCGCTCGGTCACGACGGCGCGGAAACCCACGTTCTGGTGGGCGTCGTTGCCGGCCACACCGGCGATCGGGCGGACGCGGTTCAGGTCGTCCCAGCGGCGGAGGAAGTCCTCGGGCCGGGCGAAGGCGAGGCGCGCGACATGTTCGGGGTAGCGCCCGTGGCTGAGGAGCAGGTCGGGGAGGCGCACGCGCACGGCCTGGGCGACGCTGCCGTAGGCCCGCTTGAAGTCGGAGTGGAGGTTGTGGATCTCCATCCCCGAGAGCTCGGGGCGGTCCCAGTCGCGGGGGTTTTCCGGGTGGGCGTAGAAGAGGACGCCCCCGGCGGCGACGAGCTGGCGGGCGAGCTGGTCGGGCGGGGTGCGGTTGCTAAGGGTGACGCCGGGGCGGGCGCCGAAGGCGAGGAAGCCGTCGCGCAGCTCGAAGCCAGCGATGAGTAGCTTGCCGGCGTGAAGCCCGCGCCACTGGGCGCTGAAGTCGGCGCGACCGTCGGGCTGCGCGTGGTCGCCGAGCACGATGAAGTCGAGGCGCGCGCGGTCCATCGCGCGGAGGATGTCGGGGAAAGGGACCTCGGAATCGTGCGAGAGCTCGGAGTGGGCGTGGAGGGCGCCGCGGAACTCGAGCCAGCCGGCGTCCGCGGGCACGGGCTCGCGGAGCGCGCGCAGTTCGGCCCAGGCGCGCGCCTCGCGAGGGAAGCGGACCCAGCGGTTCCAGAGGGCCTCGTGGAGCCAGCCAAGGAGCGCCAGCGCGGCGAGGGCGGCGGCGGCGAGGAGGCCCCGGCGGAGCGCACGCCAGAACGGGCGGCGCACCGCGGGGGCCGGCGCGGGCGGAGGGGTCTCGCGGGGGCCGGACATCGGCCGCGATGAGCGCCGGCGGGGGGCCGCCGCTCAAGCGGAAACCACGGGCAATATCCTTGCCGCCCCGGTGCGGCGCGGTTGACTCCACTCTTTCCGGCCCGCCCGGCCCGACCCCGTCGGCTCGGGCCGAACCACACCGCCCATGAACACCCGATCCACCCGCCGCCGCTCCTGGTGGCTTTCCCTGATCACCGCCGCCATCCTAGCGCCGGCCCTCTGCGCCCAAGGCGTCGCCCCGGCCCCCGCGGCGCCCACCCGCAAGGAGGATTCCGTGAAGCTCGAGAAGTACGTCGTCACCGGCTCGCTCATCAAGCGGCTGGAGGGCGAGGGCGCGCTCCCGGTCGTGACCCTGACCCCCGACGAGCTCGAGCTGCGCGGCATCGCCTCGGCCGAGCAGATGATGATGGAGCTGAACATCAACAGCAACGGCCTCGACAACCTGGCGTCCAACGCGGACGTCGTCGCCGGCCAGCAGCGCGGTAACAACGGCGCCACCTCGGCCAACCTGCGGATGCAGGGCGCCGGCGCGACCCTCATCCTCCTCAACGGCCGCCGCGTCTCCTCGCACGGCCTCAACGGCGGCGTGGTCGACCTCAACCAGATCCCGTTCGCGGCCATCGAGCGCGTCGAGGTCCTCAAGGACGGCGCCTCGGCCATCTACGGCACCGACGCGGTCGGCGGGGTGATCAACTTCATCCTCAAGACCAACTACCAGGGCCTCGCGGCGAGCGCCGCGGCGGACGTGACCCAGGACGGCGGCGGCAACATCTTCCGCTACAGCCTCGTGGGCGGCTGGGGCGACCTCGACCGGGACAAGTTCAACCTGATGACGTCCCTCTCGCTCTCGGACTCCAAGCAGCTCCGCGGCGACCAGCGGGACTTCGTGAACACCTTCCAAGTGAACCGCGGTCTCTCGCCCGATACCCGCGGCACCCCGGTCGCGACCCTCTTCGCCATCGGCACCCTCAACTCGGTGTTGAGCCGCGATAACCTGGACAATACTGGCCGTAGCACCGGCCCGGCGGACCCGCAGAACCCGGCCCTGCGCGTGAACGGCATCAACTACGTCGACTTGCCGAACGGCCCCGGCTACTCCGGCCTCGACGGGATGGGCCCGTATGACGAGGTCCTGTGGGCGTCGCCCGCCTCAAAGTACGGCTCGGCCTGGGACACTGGCCGCGCGGCCGTGCTGCAGCAGCCGGTGAAGAACATGAACCTGGTGACGCGCGCGACCTTCAAGGTGGCGGAGCGCCACCGGCTGTTCGTCGAGGCGGTCGTGGGGCGGTCCGAGTCGACCAAGAGCTTCTCGCCCAACCAGTGGTCGAGCGGCACGGCGGTGAACACCACGGCGCTGGACGGCCGGACGCAGGTGCCGAACCCGCTGTACAACCTCGCGTACCCCGCCACGGGCGCGAGTTACAACAAGGTGTTCAACACCCTCGCGGGCTACTTCCCGGCGCTGGCGGCGAACCGCGGCCTGCCGATGGCGTTCCGCTGGCGCTCGCTGCCGCTGGGCAACCGCGGCTTCACCACCACCACCGACACCTACCGCGGGATGGTGGGCGCGGAGGGCCCGCTGGGCTTCCTCTCGCAGTGGGATTACCGCTTCGGCGCCTCGCGCGCGCAGAGCAAGGGCAACTCCCTGCTGACCAGCGGCTACGTCTACACCGTGCCGTTCGTGAACCTGATCAACACCGGCGTGGTCGACGTCTTCTCCTACACCCAGACCCCCGAGGCGATGGCCGCGATCGACAAGGCTCGCGCCAACGGCGTGCGCCTCTACGGAGGCACCTACCGCACCGACCATGCCGACCTCGCCGCCTCCGGCCCCGTGTTCAAGCTCCCGGCCGGCACCGTCCAGGGCGCGGTGGGCGTCGACTGGCGCGAGGAGAGCTTCTTCTTCTCCGGCGACAACCGGCAGAACCTGAACTCGGCCGACGCGCTGATCTTCAACGCGCCCTTCGACAACAGCCTCGCCACCGCGGGCACCCTCAAGCGCACCATCAAGGCCGCCTACGCCGAGCTGCAGATCCCGCTCCTCCGCGGGCTCGACTTCAACGCCGCCGGGCGCATCGACGAGTACACGGGCTTCGGCGCCTCCACGAACCCGAAGTTCACCCTGCGCTGGGCGCCGAGCGACGCGTTCCTCGTCCGCAGCTCCTACAGCACCGGCTTCCGCGTCCCGAGCTTCAAGCAGATGTTCGACCCGGTGACGGAGAGCCCGCTCGCGGCCACCGGCCTGATCGACCCCGCCACGGGCCAGCAGATCGCGCCCAACTCGGCCACCGTGCTCTTCGGCGGCAAGAGCGACCTGCAGCCCGAGGAGGCCAAGATGTACTCCGCCGGCATCGTGGTGCAGGCGGGGCGTAACCTAAGCGGCAACATCGACTGGTGGGAGGTCGACCGCACCGGCACGATCCAGAGCTTCGGCACCACCGTGCTGCTCGCCAACTACGGCCTGTTCCAGGACCGCTTCACCCGCAACGCCGCCGGCGCCATCTCGCGCGTCGACTCGCGCTGGGTGAACGCCGGCAAGACCTCCACCAAGGGCGTCGACTTCGGCCTGCGCGGCAACGCGGACGTCGGCCGCGGCAAGCTCTCCGCCGGCTTCGACCTCTCCTACCTCCTCGGCAAGCAGTCCAAGCTGCTCGCCTCCGCGCCGTGGAGCCAGAGCGAGGTCGGCCGCTTCACCCGCTCGACCGAGATCGGCATCAAGTGGAAGCACACCGCGTTCGTCTCGTACCGGATCGGCTCCTGGACCGCCCAGGTGAACAACCTCTACCGCGGCGGCTACATCGACGCGGTGCTGCCCGGCGTGGCCAACGGCACGGTCAAGCCCGCCAACTGGCAGGAGCGGGTGAAGGCCTACAACCTCTACGGGCTCTCGCTCGCCTACCGCGGGCTGGGCAACACCACGATCACCGCCGGCATTCGCAACCTGTTCAACACCGACCCGCCGTTCTCGGCCGTCTACGACACGAACACGGGCGCCGGCAGCAGCTGGGAATCCCGCGTGGCCGACCCCCGCGGCCGTTCGTTCACGCTGCGCGTCGACTACAAGTTCCGCTGAGCCGCGCCGCGGCCGCGACCCTCCGGACCCGGGCGGGAC
>SYDD01000004.1 GCA_005786775.1 Opitutaceae bacterium | reverse complement strand
CGTCCACCTCGGCCCCGGCGGGCGGGAGGCCCGCGTTGGCCAGGTGGGCCTGCAGCAGCGCGACCGTCTGGTCGGGCCGGAGGTAATCGAACTTGGCCTTCAGATCGAAGCGGCGGAGCGCGGCCGGATCGAACCCATCGATCAGGTTGCTCGAGGCCACGAAGATCCCGGGGAAGTTCTCCATTTGGGTGAGGAACTCATTCACCTGCGTCACCTCCCAACCGCGCTGTGCGCGACTGCGGTCCTGGAGGAAGGAGTCGACCTCGTCGATCAGGAGCACCGCGCCGGACTCACCCGCCTCGTGGAAGGCGGCGGCGATCTGCTTCTCGGCCACCCCCACGAAGGGGCTGAGCAGGTCCGAGGCGCGGCGCACGAGCAGGCCGCGGCCCAGGGAGCGAGCCAGGTGCAGGGCGAAGGCGGTCTTGCCCGTGCCCGGCGGCCCGTAAAGGCACAGGCGCCCCGCACCCGCGGCGCGGAGGCCCTCCACCAGCGCGGCGGGGTCGATGTCGCTGTGGATGAACCGGGGGTCGTAGACCTCCGGCGCGGCGGCGTGGGCCTTGAGCGCCGCGTGGCCCTGCGCGCGGAGCGTCTGGTTGACGATCGCCTCCAACTGGCGCGAGGCATCCAGGCCGGGCGTCGCGGCGGCCACGGTGGCGACGACCCCCGCCGCACGCTGGATCACCGCCGGGGTCAGCTGCGGGTGTTCCGCCAGCCGCGCCAGGGTCTGCGGCGCCACCGCGATGGGCAGGTCCTGCAATTGCGCCTCGCGCGCCGCCTGCGGCGGCACCTTCAGCTCAAGAGTAAAATCGAATCGGCGGACATAGGCCGCGTCGAGCGCCTCGACCGCGTTGGTCAGGTAAAACGTGATGGTCGTGTTCTGCTCCAGCATCCGGTTCATCCAGCCCTTGAACGAACCGCCCCGCTGGCCGCCAATGCCGAACGGGAACGGCCGCGGAAACACGTCCTCGATCTCGTCGAAGCAGAGCAGCGCCCGGCGCCGGGCGGTGAACTCCTGCGCCACCCGCAGGGCCTGCAGGCGCGACGCATTCCCGATCGCATCCCCGTCGGAATCCTCCGTGCTGACCTCGTACACCTCCGCCCCCACTTCCCGGCCGAGGAGCCGGACCAGCTGCGTCTTGCCGCAGCCGGGCGGGCCGTGGAGGAGCACATTCACTCCCTTGCGGCCGGTGCGGAGCGCCTCGCTGAGGTAGGTGCGCAGCGAGTTGGCCAGGTCACCCAGGTGGGCGAAGTTCGCCCAGGCCATCTGGGGCGCCGGGGCCGGCACCACCCGGTCGCGGAGCGCCTTCAACGGGTCGAAGTTGGACTCGCGCATCGCCGCGGCAAACCCGCGGGACGTCCAGTCCCACTTGCCCATCAGGCGGAGCTCGCTGCGGTCGCGTTTGAGCAACTGGCAGGACATCAGCCGGGACTGGGCGGAGAAGACCTTGGCCACCTCGGCCGCGGAGAGCCCGGTGGCCGTGGCGACCGCGTGGTCGGCCATCCGGTCGTCGAGGTCGTGGCCGAGGCAGTTGGCGGCGGCGTCGAGGGACGACTCCGTGCCCAGCATCAGAATGAAGGCGAGCACCAGGCGCTCGGATTCGGAGAGGTCGAGCAGTTGGGCCACCGCGGTGACGCTCGCCCGGGCGTCCGGGTCGAGGCCCTCGAGGGGGGGGCGGCCGGCGAGCAGACGTTCCGTGCGGAGGATCCGCCGCCGCAGCGCCGCGCGGAGCTGGTGGAGGGCGCCGGGCTCCTCGGCGTCCCAGTCCTCCTCCCCGAGCTGCTGCGCCACCTCGCGGGCCACCTGCGCCCGGGAAGCGCTCCGCGGGAGCTTCTCGCGCCGCGAGGGGCCGGACTTCTCCTCCAGTTCCTCCAGCACCAGGTCTAGGTCGTGCTTGGGTTTCCGCTTGCGCACCGGCACCCCGGGAAAGGATGCGCCCCCCGCGCTAACGAGGCTGAGGTTCAGGAGCCGTAGGCCCCACAGGGTGACAAGGAGGGAGGATTCAGGGTTCATAGCTGCACCTTAGCAGGGAACCTTGGTCATTCGCTGACCAACATCTGGACCGAGAGCCGAGCATCCCGATGCGGCAGTCCGCAGATAGCTCCGCGAGCTCCATTCGCCGTCAGCACGCGTCCGCAGTTTCAGGAGCCAGGCAGATTCAGGGGGAGGTTAGGTGCTGAAGCCAAATACCACCGATGAAAAACCATGAACCGCCCGACTACGGACATGCTCAGCCAACCCCGCATCCTCTCCAATGCTTCTGAGGATGCCACTCGACGTTTCGTCCACGCCAAGCAGCCCTTGCCTTTTGCGGCCAGTATGCGCGAGGGCTTCCTCCTGCGTGACGGTTTGGCAGGGCCCGACGCCGGCCCACGGGACTCCGCTTTCTTCTCGCCGACGCGGCACAGCCCCACATCCTGCTCTCACCCCGGCGCCCCACCGCCACCCCCCGTAGGAGCCCCCCGTGAAGCCCCCGCAAGCCGTGCCCCGCCGCCGCCTCCGGCCCGCCGGCTGCCTCGCGCTCCTTTCCCTCGTCGCGCCCGCCGCCTTCGCCGCGCCCGCCCCGGCCGATCCCTCGCTCGCCGGCTTCCTCGGGGCCTACTGCCTCGATTGCCACAGCAGCGACCTGAAAAAAGGCCAGCTCGACCTCGAGACCCTCAACCCCCGCGACCCCGCCGCCCACCCCGCCCTCTGGGAAAAGGTCCTCCGCAAACTGGACCACCGCCAGATGCCCCCGCACGGCGAGGCCCGGCCCGATGAGGCCGCCTACCAGCGAGTCGTCGCCTCCCTCACGAAGGACCTCGACGCCGCCGCGCAAGCGCGCCCCGACCCGGGCCGCACGGCGACCTTCCGCCGCCTGAACCGCACCGAGTACCAGAACGCGATCCGTGACCTGCTCGCGGTCGAGATCGACGCCACCGACCTCCTCCCCAACGACGAACCCAGCCACGGGTTCGACAACGTCGCCGTCGGGAACCTCTCCCCCACCCTCCTCGACCGCTACGTCTCCGCCGCCCAGAAGATCGCCCGCCTCGCCGTCGCCCGCCTCCCCAAGGCCCCCGCCGGGGACACGTTCCGCGTCCGGCCCGATGTGACGCAGGAGGACCACGTGCCCGGCCTCCCCCTCGGCACCCGCGGCGGGATCCTCATCCCCTACCTCTTCCCGCAGGAGGGGGAATACGAGGTGCAGGTCCGCCTCCAGCGCGACCGCAACGAGCAGGTCGAGGGCCTCCGCCGCCCCCACGAGATCGAGGTCCTCCTCGACCGCGCCCGCGTCGCCCTCGCCACGGTCAAACCGCCCGGTCCGGACAAGAACGCCGAGGCCGTCGACCAGCACCTGCGCTTCCGCTTCCCCGTCGCGGCCGGCCAGCGCGAACTTGCCGTCACCTTCCCCCGCACCGCCGGCCCGGTGCTCGAGACGGAACGCGCCCCGCTCGCGTCCCGCTTCAATATGCACCGCCATCCGCGCACGGCGCCCGCGGTGTTCCAGGTCACGGTCACCGGCCCCTTCGATCCCCGGCCCGGCGGCGACACCCCCAGCCGCCGCCGGATCTTCGGCCCCGCCGGCAATGGCCCGGAGGCCTCCCCCGCCGCCGCCGAGGCCCGGGCCCGCACCATCCTCGCCCGGCTCGCCCGCACGGCCTACCGCCAGCCCGTCACCGACGACGATCTCCGCCGCCCGCTGCAGTTCTTCCGCGAGGCCAGCGCCGGCGAGGGCGGCTTCGACGCCGGGATCGAGTCCGCGCTCGCCGCCCTGCTGGT
>SYDD01000220.1 GCA_005786775.1 Opitutaceae bacterium | reverse complement strand
CTCCCCGCCACCCACCTCTCGCTCCACGAGCACCCGAAGGAGAAGCTCGCGTTCTACTCCCGCCGCACGGTCGACATCATGTTCCGCTACCCGTTCGGGGTGCAGGAACTCTGGGGCATCGCCGCCCGCAGCGACTACGACCTCAAGCAGCACCAGCAGCACAGCGGCGTCCCGCAGGTCTACTTCGACGAGGCCTCCAAGCAGAAGGTCGTCCCGCACGTCATCGAGCCCGCCGTGGGCGTCGACCGCATTCTGCTCGCCGTCCTCTGCGCCGGCTACGCGGAGGAGGACGTGACCGACGACAAGGGCAACGTCGAGAAGCGCACCGTCCTCCGGCTCTCGCCCCGCATCGCGCCGGTCAAGGTCGCCGTGCTGCCCCTGCTCAAGAACAAGGAAGCGCTCGTCGCCCGCGCCCGCGAGCTGCACGCGAAGCTCAAGCGCAACTACGCGGTGTTCTACGACGAGGGAGGCGCCATCGGCCGCCGCTACCGCCGGCAGGACGAGATCGGCACGCCCTGGTGCGTGACCATCGACTTCGAGACGATCGAGAAGGACGGCACCTTCACGCTGCGCGAGCGCGACTCGATGCAGCAGCGGCGCATCACCGAGGCGGAGCTCTTCCAGCTGCTCGCCGAGCAGGTGTACTGAGCCGGACTCATGCAGTTGGAGGCGGAGCAGCGGGGTGAGATGGCGAGCACATTTTAGAGGCGAAAGACCGAGGCATACCCGGAGGGTATGGCGACGGGAGAGAGCCACTGAAAGGTGCCGGCAGGTCACCTCGATGTGACCTGATCAACTGCATGAGTCCGGCTGAGGCCCGCTGCGCCCCGTCCCCTTGTCGGGGACCGGGGCGCCGGGTTCCGCTCCGCCGTTACCAGCGTCCGGCTTAGTAACGGACCTCGTACACCTCGAGCAGCGCGGGACCGCCGCCGGCCGCGCTGACCTGCACCGTGTAGACCCCGGCGGGCAACACCGCCAGGACCGCCGCGTCGCGGCTGCCGGGGGCCAGCGCGAAGGCGCCCGACCGCAGGGCCGCCTCGGCGACCTCCGGCACGCTCGCCACCCAGTTGTCGTTCGCGCCCAGCGCCACGCCGGCCGCATCATAGAGCGCCAGCGCGGGGTCCTCGGCGGCCGCGAAGCCACCGAGGCGCGTCAGGCCCGGACCCACGCCGCGCAGGAGCAGGCGCGCCGCCGCGCCACCCTCGAGCACGAAGCCGCTGATGAGCGCGTCGGCGCCGGTGCCGGCCCGGCCGAGGCTGGAGACGTTGACCAGCCGCGAGCGCGTGCCCGCGCCGGCGTCATAGATTTCCGCGAGGGCGACCCCGCCCGCGCCGCGGGCATCCGAGATCTGGATCGTGTACGTGCCCGGCGCCAGCGTGACCACCGCCGCGCTGTCGGCGCTGCCGGCGCGGAACGGGAAGGCACCGGTCTCGCCGCCCACGCGGGCGATCTCGGCCGCGGAGGCCCAGCCCTCATTGCCGGTCACGCGCTGGCCGTCCGTCCGCTGCAGTTCAAGGCGGGGCGCCTGCAGGGCGCCGTTGACGCCGAACGCCTCCAAGGCGGGACCAGCCCCGCGCACCAGAACCCGGCGGGGCTCGTCGCCGGCGATGGCGAAGCCGAGAATCAGCGGGGAACCGGGCTCCACCCGACCGCGCGTCGAAAGGTTCGCCAGCCGCGCCGGGCCGGCGTCGGCGGCCGCAGTGTCGCCCTGCACCCGGATCTCCACGGTGCCCTCGCCGGGCACCGCGCTGATCACGGAGCGGGGCAGGACGCCCGTCGCGCCGTCGATCACCGCCTGGGCCGCCGCCGCGGAAGGCGCGGTCGTGATGCTGCCAGGGATGGCGAGGCCGGGCACGGGGCTCGCATAGTTGAATTCCCGCACGCTCTCGTGGATGCCGCCGGAGACGCCGGCGGAACCAGCCACGATCGCCCGCGCCCGCACATAGAAACTGCCGCTGGCGGGGAGGTTCAGCCCGGCGAGCTGCCAGGCGGCCGCGCCGGCGGCGCGCACCCCGTTGCCCAGCGCCGTCCACGAAACGAGGTCAGCGGACTGCTCAAACACCACCGCGGAGGCCTCGGCTGCCGGGCCCGTGCGGCTGAGGGTGACCGACCCGCGGTTTGCGGCGACCCCGAGGGTCTGGCCGCCAACGCCCAGGCTGGAGAGCCGCGCGAGCGCCGGCCGGCTCACGCCGCCGATCACCCGGAAACGGCCCGCGACCATCAGGCGGCCGTCCGCCTGCGCCGCGAGGGCGGTCACGGCAGCGTCGGGCGCCGGGTTGAAAGCGGCCACCAGCTCGCCGCCGGAACCCAGCAGGGCCAGGTTGGCGCGCGCGGCGCCGGAGGCGGTGGTGATCGCCCCGGTGCCCGCGACGACGATGCCGCCATCGGCGAGGAGCGTGAAGGCGCGCAGGTCACCGGTCGCCAGCGCGGCGCCGGCAGAGGCCCCGGCAGCGGTCAGGCGCACCAGCGAGCGGCCCTGCAGGGCGAGGATGCGGCCGTCCGGCTGCACCGCGAGGCCGGTGACCGGCCCGTTCAGGGTCGCGGAGAACGAGGCGTCAGCCGAGCCGTTGGCGTTGAGGCGCAGGACGCCGGCCGCGTGGCCGACTAGGACGCGCCCATCCGGCTGGAGCGCGAGGGCGGAGACGGCTTGCGGGACCGCGGGATTGTAGGCGGCGTCGAGGCCACCGTCCGCATTGAGGCGCACGAGGTTGGCTCGCGCGGCGCCCCCGATGCTGGTGAAGGCGCCGCCCGCGAGCACCCGGCCGTCGGGGAGCGCGAGCAGGGCCCGGACCGGCGCGTTCGGCCGGGGCTGGAACGAGGTCGCGACCGAGCCGTTGTCGTTGAGCATCGCGAGGTGGCGGGCGCCGACGCCGCCGATCACGGAGAAGTCGCCGCCGACGATCACCGACCCGCTGAGCTGCAGGTCACTGAAGTTGCCGCCGACCAGCAGCGTGCCGTCCGCGAGCGTGGAAACCACGTTGATGGCGCCGCGGATGTCGGGGTTGAAGTCGAGGTCGAGCGAGCCGTCGCGGGCGACGCGGGCCAGGCGGTTGCGGGTGACGGACGCGCCGCCGCCGGGGCGCAGCGCGGTGAAGCTGCCCCCGAGCACGACCGACCCGTCCGCCTGCACGGCCACCGTGCGCACGCCGCCGTCGGGCGAGGGATTGAAGGCGCCGTCAACCGTGCCGTCCACGTTGAGCCGCGCGAGGCCGGAGCGCTCGACGGACGCGCCGGCCGCGCCGGGCTGCAGCGAGGAGAACGCCCCGCCGACGACCAGCTGGTTGCCGGCGGCCGCGAGGGCGTCCACCTGGGCGTTCGGGTTCGGGTTGTAGCCGGTGTCGAGCGAGCCGTCCGCGTTGAACCGGGCGAGATGGTTGCGGGTGACCGGCGTGCCGGTCGCGTTGGGGATGACGCTCGTGAAGAGGCCGCCCGCCACGACCTTGCCGTCGGCCTGGAGCACGAGGGCGTTGACGTTCGAGTTGGGCGAGGGGTTGTAGTTCGTGTCGATCGTGCCGTTCTCGTTCACCCGCGCCAGGTAGCTGCGAGGCACCGCGGTCGAGGTGAGGTTCGGCGTGAAGCTGGTGAACGCGCCGCCGACCACGGCCTTGCCGTCCGGCTGGAGCACCAGGGAGGAGATCGCGGCGTTGGCGCTCGGATCGTAGGTGACGTCGAGGGCGCCGTTGTCGTCGATGCGGGCGATGCGGTTGCGCGCGGTGTCGGCCACCGTGGTGAAGCTGCCGACCACGAGGATGCGGGAGTCGGGCTGGACGACGATGCCGGCGACGGCCCCGTTGGGCCGCGGATTGAACGAGGCGTCGATCGTGCCGTTGGGGAGGAAGCGGACGAGGTTGCCGCCGGTGGTGCCGGAGAGGTTGGCGAAGGTGCCGCCGAGGAGCACGCGACCGCGGGCGTCGACCGCCACGGCGGTGATCTCGCCGGACAGGCGGGTGGCGGCGGCGGCGAAGGCGGAGCGCAGCGTGCCGTTGGCGGCGAGCCACGCGAACCCGCCCAGCTGCGTCGGCACCGGGGCGCCGGTGGTGCGCACGGCGACCGCGTGGACGGGGCCGTCGGTGGCGAGCGCGGGCGAGAAGTCGGGGTCGGGCGTGCCCTCGGCGCGGAAGCGGGCGAGGTTGGTGCCACGCGAGCCGCCGAGGTCGGAGAACTGCCCCACCGCAAGCACGCGGCCGTCCGGCTGGAGCGCGAGGGCGTTGACTACGGCGGTTGGCACACCGCCCGCGGCCGCGTCGAAGGCGAGGTCCACGGCGCCGGTCGCGAGCAGACGGGCGAAGTTGCGGCGGGCCACGGGGGCGGGGGTGCCGGCCGGGCGCAGCGAGGTGAACGCGCCGCCGATGAAGAGCCGTCCGTCCGCCTGCAGGCGCAGGGAGTCGACCCGGTTGCCCGGGGACTCGCTCAGGTCGAGGTCGAAGCTGGTATCCACTGTGCCGTCGGCGTTCAGCCGCGCGGCGTACTTGCGCAGGGTGAACGTGGCCGCCCCGTTGGGCTGCAGCGTGGTGAAGGTGCCGCCGATCACGACCTTGCCGTCCGCCTGGCGCGCGGAGACGAGCACGTTGCCGTTCGCGTTCGGATTGTAGGTCGCGTCGAGGTTGCCGTTCGCCTCGAGGCGGGCGATGCGGTTGCGGACCGGCGCGGCGTCGATCGTCGAGCCGTCGTCGCGCTTCACCTTGTCGAGCTTGCCGTCCGAGCCGACGACGGTGGAGAAGGCGCCGCCGAGCACGACCTTGCCGTCCGCCTGCAGGGCGAGGGTGCTGACCTGCCCGTTGAGGATCGGCTGGAAGGTGGTGTCGAGGGCACCGGAGGACTCGAGGCGCGCGACGTAGCCGCGGCTGACGAAGGAGGCGTTCGTGTTGGAGCTGGCGCCGGGACGCACCGCGCTGAACAGGCCGCCGATCAGCAGCTTGCCGTCGGGCTGGAGCGCGACCGCGGAGACGGTCGAGTTCGGGTTCGGGTCGAAGGCGGTGTCGAGGGTGCCGTTGGCGTTGAGGCGCACGAGGTTCGAGCGGAAGCTAGACTCGGCCGCGCCGTGGGGCGTGACGGAGTTGAAGGTGCCGCCGACGAGGATGCGGCCGTCGGTGAGCACGAGCAGCGTACCGACCGGACCGTCGAAGAGCGGGAAGAAGTCGGCGTCGACCGCGCCGTTGGGGCTGATGCGCACCAGGCGCTCGCGCCGGGCCCCGGCGGCGGTGGTGAAGGCGCCCGCGGCGAGGATCTTGCCGTCCGCCTGCAGGGCGAGGGCGTAGACGCGGTCGTTCAGCTCCGGCTTGAAGTCCGGGTCCAGCGTGCCGTCCGCGTTCAGCCGGGCGAGGTAGGTCCGCGGCGAGCCCGCGACACTGGTGAAGGAGCCGCCGATCACGATCTTCCCGTCGGCCTGCGTCACCGAGGCGAGCGTCCGGCCGCCCGCGTCGAGCGCGAAGGTCGCGTCGAGCGTGCCGTTGCCGTTGACGCGCGCGACCCGGTTGCGCACCAGCGCGGTGGGGGCGCCCTCGGGGGTGGCGCGGGTGAAGACGCCGCCGAGGACCACCTTCCCGTCCGCCTGCACGGCGACGGCGTTGACGGTGCCGTTGAGGTTCGGGGCGAAGGCGGCGTCGACCGCGCCGTCCGGGAGGAAGCGCGCGACGAAGGCACGGGTCACGGAGGCCGCGCCCTTGCCCCAGACCGAGGTGAAGGCGCCGCCGACTAGGATCATCCCATCACCCTGCACGGTGACGGAGCCCGCCGGGCCGTTGACCCGCGGGTAGAAGTCGCCGTCGACGGAGCCGTCCACGTTGAGCCGCGCGAGACGCTGGAGCGGCAGCAGGGATCCGGCGCCCGTGGGCTGCAGGCCGGTGAAGCCGCCAACGAGGAGCACCTTGCCGTCCCGCTGCACGGCCACGCCGTTGACGACGTTGTTGGCGTTGGGATTGAAGCCGCCGTCGAGGGAGCCGTCGGCGTTGAGGCGGGCGATCCGGTTGCGGGTGACCGCGGCGCCGGTGCCGCCGGGCGTGAAGGTCGTGAAGCCGCCGGCGACCACCAGGCGGTTCTCCACGTGCAGGGCGAGCGCGAGGACGATACCGTTGGGCGAGGGGTTGAACGCGGTGTCGAGCGAGCCGTCGGCATTGAAGCGGGCGAGGTAATTGCGGGTGACCGCCGCCGCCGCGCCGGCCGCCTGGACGGTGGTGAAGGTGCCGCCGGCGACGATCCGGCCGTCCGCCTGCACGAGCACGGCATGCACCTGGGGCTGGAGGGGGCCGGCGAGGCTGGGGGCGAAGCTGGCATCGGGCGTGCCGTCCGCATTGAGGCGCGCCAGGCGTTGGCGCGTGACCGCGGCGCCCGTGACGCGCGGCTGGAGGCTGGTGAAGTCACCGCCGAGCACGATCCGCCCGTCGCGCTGCAGGGCGATCGCGCGCACCGGGCCGTTGAAGGCTGGGTCAAAGGAGGCATCGACGGAACCGTCCGGGTTCAGCCGCGCGAGGTTCGCGCGCGGGTAGCCGTCGACCGTGGAGAACTGGCCGCCGAGGAGCAGCTTGCCGTCCGGCTGGATGACCACCGCGTTGACCACGCCGTCGACATCGGGGGCGAAGCCGTCCGCCGCGGACTGGGCCGCGGCGCCCGCGCACCCGAAGGCGATGAGGCCGGCGAGAAAGACGCGACGGAGGAGGCGGCGGAGGACCGGCCGGAAGAACGAGGCTGACGGCATAAAGGGGAGGTGCAGGGAACCGAGGGAGGACAGGGCGCGGAGACGCGAGTCGCGAGGTTGGGCGCCTGCCCGGTGCAAGGCAAGCGAGGGCTCGGGCGGATCCGCCGGGTCCCGCGCAGGTTCCGGCAAAGCCTTTCCCCGCTTGCGCACGCCCGCCATCGACCTACACTGCCGCCCACCCATGAACCTCCCCCGCCTCCTCGCCCTTATGTCGATCCTCTCCCTTCTCACCGGCCTGGCCCGCGCCGAAGCCCTCAAGGTCGGCGCCGCCGCCCCGGTCATCACCGCCACCGACGATAGCGGCAAGCCCCTCAACCTAGGCGACGTCTATAAGGATAACGCCTACACTCTGGTGTGGTTCTACCCGAAGGCCCTGACCGGCGGCTGCACCAAGCAGGGCTGCTCGCTGCGCGACGCCGCCGCGGACCTCAAGAAGCACGGCGTGGCGGTGGTCGGGGTGAGCAACGACACCGTCGAGCTGCAGAAGAAGTTCAAGGATACCAACAACTTCCCGTTCCCGCTGCTGGCCGACACGGACAAGAAGGTCGTGAAGGCCTTCGGCCAGAACGGCGTCGCCTTCCCGAGCCGTGAGGCCTACCTGATCGACCGCTCCGGCAAGGTCGTCTACCACGACGAGCGCCAGACGGACAAGCAGGCCGAGAAGGTCTTGGCGTTCCTCGCCGGCAAAAAGAGCTGACGCCGCGCCGGGGGGCGGGAGCCTTTCCCCGCCTCAATCCCGGCCAAAGCCCAGCAGCTCGATCTCGAAGACCAGGGTCGCGTTGCGGCCAATCTTCGGGGGCTGGCCCCGCGTGCCGTAACCCATCTCGGGCGGGATGATGACCAGGCGCTTCTCGCCCTTGCGCATCAGCTGAAGCACCTGCTCCCAGCCCTCGATCACCATCTCCCGCCGCACCCGGAAAGAGAAGGGTTT
>SYDD01000219.1 GCA_005786775.1 Opitutaceae bacterium | reverse complement strand
GCGTAATGGTAAAGCTCCTCGGGGCGCCGATGCTCGAAGAGGTCGAGCCGGGCGGCAAGCGTCGGGTCCGTGCGGGCCAGTTCCTGCATCCGCCGGAAGGTGGCGGTGCCCCGCGTCGCCGTCGCCATCACGCGGGTCCCGTCGGACCAGGGGTTGAACAGGTAGCCGTGCTCGCGGGTGATGATCGTGCGCATGGGGTGGCGGTGGCCGCCCGAGTTCTCGTTGTACTCGGCCACGATATGGTCGCGCCCCGCCTGCGTCTCGCCGCGCAGCACGGCCGCGAACGAGCGGCCATCGACCCCGGCGGGTTCCGAGAGGTCGAGTATATCCAGCACGGTGGGCATCAGGTCCACCCCGGAGACGAGATGGCGTTCGTCCACCGTGCCGGCGCGGGTAATCCCGGGCCAGCGCACCATCCACGGCGTGCGCGTGCTATGGAAGTAAAGTTGGGTCTTCGCGAAGGGTAGGGGCATCCCGTGGTCGGAGAGGAACATCACGACGGTGCGCTCTTCCTCGCCGGATTCCCGCAGCGCTGCGAGGATCGCGCCGAGGCCGTCGTCGGCGCGGCGGACCGACGAGTGGTAGCGGGCGAGCTCCGCGCGCACCTGCGGATCGTCGAAGAGGAAGCCCGGGACCGGCACCTCGTCGGGGCCGAAGACCCGGCTCGGCCGGTAGCGGGCGTCAGCGGCCGCGTCCTCGCCGAAGAAGGGCTTGTGGGGATCCGAGAGATTGAGGTTGAGGAAGAACGGCTTGCCCGCGCGCCGGGCCTCGTCGATCCCGCGGCGCGCACTTTCCCCATAGGAGGCGGGATCCTTCGGGTGCAACGGCGTGCCGTCCGGTCGGCGGTCGAGGACGACGTCCCAGCCGGGGTAAGGGGAGTAGGGCGTAGAGTGCTCCACTTTGTGGCGAATCCCCGTGTAATAACCGGCGGCGCGGAGGAGGTCCGAGAGGTGCGGCCAGCCCGGATCACGCACCTGGTAAAAGCCCTCGATCCGGTTGTTGTGCGGGTAACGACCGGAGAACATCACATTCCGAGAAGGCATGCAGTTGCCCACCTGCACAAAGGCGTGGGCGAAGCGCAGCGCGGTGCCGGCGAGGCGGTCCATCTCCGGGGTCGCGCCAGGCAGCGGGCACCCATAGACGCCAAGCGAATCGCAGCTCAGGTCGTCGGCGGTGACCAGCAGCAGGTTCCAGCGCGGCGCCGCGGCGAGGAGGGGCGCGGCCAGCGCAAGCAGGCAGGCAAGGCGGAGGGGGCTCATCGGATGCGCCGGAGCGAGCCGGAACCGGTCCGCCGCGTCAATCGTGCCCGCGGGCGTTTTGGGGTTGAAACGGCCGCCCGAAACGGCGGACTCGCCGCAGCCCCTCCACCCCAACCCCATGAACATCGGCGGCGCCGGCACCACCCAGAACACCTTTGACGCGATCGTCGTCGGCTCCGGCATCAGCGGCGGCTGGGCCGCGAAGGAGCTGACCGAGAAGGGCCTTCGCACCCTGCTGCTCGAACGCGGCCGCGACGTGAAGCACGGGGACTACCCCACGGCGATGATGGAGGCGTGGGAGTTCCCTGGCCGTAACCGGCGCTCGAATACCGAGCTGGAGCGCCAGGCGAAGCAAAACCGCACCGGCTACACGACGCATCCGGCCTCGGCGCACTGGTTCGTCGACGACGTCGATAATCCCTACTCTGAGGATAAGCCCTTCGACTGGATGCGCGGCTACCACGTCGGGGGCCGGTCGCTGCTTTGGGGCCGGCAGTCTTACCGCTTCAGCGAGCAGGATTTCGAGGCCAACGCCGTCGATGGCGTGGGCGTCGACTGGCCGATCCGCTACCGGGACCTCGCCCCGTGGTACGACCTCGTCGAGCGTTTCGCCGGCATCAGCGGCCAGCGTGAGGGTCTTGCGCAGCTGCCGGACGGGGAGTTTCTCCCGCCGATGGCGATGAACTGCCTCGAGCAGGACATCCGCGGACGGCTCGCGGAAAAATTCAACGGCCGCGTGATGACCATCGGGCGTGCGGCCAACCTGACCGTCCCGCACCTTGGGCGCGGCTCCTGTCAGTACCGCAACCGCTGCATCCGCGGCTGCCCGTACGGCGGCTATTTCAGCAGCAATTCCGCGACGCTCCCCGCCGCCTACGCCACCGGCCGGCTGACGCTCCGCCCGTTCTCGATCGTGACCGAGGTGATCCCTGCCGCGGACGGCAAGCGCGCGGCCGGCGTGCGCGTGATCGACGCAGAGACCCGCGAGGTGATCGAGTTCCGCGCGCGCGTCGTCTTCCTCTGCGCCTCCGCGGTCGCCTCGACCTTCATCCTCCTGAACTCCCGTTCCGACCGCTTCCCGCAGGGCTTCGGCAACGACAGCGGCGAGCTCGGCCACAACCTGATGGACCACCACTTCAAGGTGGGCGCCGCCGGCATCTCCGACCGCTTCGCCGACCGCTATTTTCGCGGCAACCGGCCGAACGGGATCTACATCCCCCGTTTCCGGAACCTCGACGCGGCGACGCGGCGCAAGGACTACCTCCGCGG
>SYDD01000032.1 GCA_005786775.1 Opitutaceae bacterium | reverse complement strand
ACGTAGATATTGTGATCCGTGCTCGAATCGAACGCGGACGGCAGGCGGCCGGTGACGGACTTGGCCCGGTAGGTCAGCACCTCCCCGAAGACTTCCAGCTCGCGGTCCAGCCGGTGGCGGAGCACGGCCGTGAGGTTGAACCGGTCCGTGCGCGGGAGGATGGGTTTGAACGCGTTGGGGTTCTGGTACCAGTTGACCGTGAAATCGTCGATGTTGTGCGACGGCAGCGTCTGCCGGAACCCGACGTTCCCGTCGGCGAGCGGGATAAGGTAGAACGTGCCGTTGGTCGCGAGGGTGGCGCTGGTGGAGCCGGAGGTCGTGATGATCCCGCGGTTCGCATCAGGTCGGGCGCCGACGAAGCTGAAGTTGGGCCCCCAGGTGCCGCGGACGAAGCCGCCGAAGTAGCTCGAATCGGTGCTCAGGCGGTTATCGAAGTCGTTGTCACGGACCACGGTGCCGGCGGCGTCGAGGAGCGGCCGGCCGTCCCAGGGCGGCGGGACGTCGCGCACGACCCGGATATCCTGGTCGCGCGAGAACTTGCGCTGGTTGAGCCAAAGGAAGTCCCGGTGGTAGTAATCGAGCGTGACCAGGAGGTTGCTCCGGCCGCGGTTGAAATTGCGGCCGTCGGTGATCTCAAGGTTCCAATCGTTGCCGCCGCCGCGTTGGGTGACGCTGGCGCGGGCGCGGACCGAAAGCCCGTCGAAGCGGTTGCGGGTGATCGAGTTGACCACGCCGGCCGCGGCATCGGTCCCGTAGATCGCGGAGGCGCCGTCGCGCAGCACCTCCACGCGCGCGATGGCGGCCATCGGCAGGTTATTGACGTTGGTGGAGAGCGAGGGGACGGAGCTCTCGGCCATGCTGATCGGGTGCGGGGGCAGGCGCCGGCCGTTGAGCAGCACGAGCGTGTTGCCCGAGCCGAGCCCGCGCAGGTTGATCGTCGAATTGTCGCCGCGGGCATCGGCCCCGAGCGTGTTGCCCTCGTCGAGGGTGATCGGGCCGCCGATCGAGAACGTGTCGAAGAGCTCCGCCGCCGTGGGGACGCCCCGCAGGTCGAGGTCCTCGAGGTTGAGGACCGTGACGGGGAGGATCTTCTCCTCATCGAGGCGCCGGATGTTGGAGCCGGTGACCGTGAAGGCCTCGAGCTGGACCGCCTCGCCGGCCGGGGGAGCGGGCGGGCGGGGTGCCGGGGACGGTTGGGCCGGGAGCAGGGCCGGCAGGAGCAGCAGCGGGAAGAGACTGGGGGAGCGCATGGTGGCGGGTGCTGGCCCCAGAGGTGGCCGGAAGCGGCGCGGGAGCAAGCCCGGCCGGCGGGAGCGAGAGCCGCGCTTGCCAGACGCGGGC
Organism: Opitutaceae bacterium; assembly: GCA_005786775.1. Lineage (GTDB taxonomy): Bacteria > Verrucomicrobiota > Verrucomicrobiia > Opitutales > Opitutaceae > ER46. The sequence goes on along the minus strand of SYDD01000032.1, from coordinate 2,582 downwards.
GGCCCGTGCCTGCTCGGGAGGTTGGCCATACCCCATGCGCCCCTTCCCGTCCTGCCTGCTCCGCCGCTGCCTGCCCGTCCTGATTGCCCTGAACGTCGGGGCGCGACCCATTCCCCAGGAGTTCCTGCAGGAGGTGGCGCTGCACCACACCCCGGAGGCCGGCCGGCCCGCGGGCCCGGTGACGGCGCTTGCGCTCGGGCCGGGGGGTGAACCCCGGGCGCGGACCGGCGCAGCGTGGTTCGCACGCGAGAGCGGGGCGTGGCAGGCGCTGGCGGCAGCACCCACCGAGTCGGCGCCGCCGGACCTGCCACCGCCGGGGAAACCGTTTCAAGTAGCCCGCGACGGGGACGGGACCTGGTGGGCGGGGACCCGGGCGGGCCTGTGGCGGCGAACCGCCGCGGGGTGGCAGGAGGAGGTGGTGCTGGACGGCGCGGGACGGCGCTGGGCGGTCGGCGAGGTGCGGGCGGTGGCGGTCGACTCCGCGGGCCAACCGTGGTTCGGGGTGCGCGCGGGCGTGGGGGTAGGCACTCGCGGCAGCTGGCGCTTTTTCGAGGGCAAGGACGGCCTGCCGTGGAACGGGTTCACCTGCGCCGCGGCGGGATCGGCGGGCGAGGTCTGGTTCGGCACCGACCGCGGGGCGATCCGGTGGGACGGCCGCGAATTCCATTACCGGCAAGGGCCGCGGTGGCTGCCCGACGACCAGATCCGGGCCATCGCGGTGGGACCGGACGGCACCGCGTGGTTCGCCACCGGCGCCGGCGTCGGTGGCATCGCGCGCCGGCCGATGACGCTCGCGGCCAAGGCGAACTTTTACGAGGAGGAGATCGACCGGCACATCAGGCGCACCCCGTTCGGCTTCGTGGCGGAGGCGCCGCTGCGGATCCCGGGCGACCGGGCCAGCGCGGGGCGGCACGACTCCGACAACGACGGCCTCTGGACAGCGATGTATGGCGCGGGCGAGTGCCTCGCCTATGCCGCCACCGGGGATCCGCGGGCCAAGGCGCGGGCGGACCAGGTGTTCGCGGCCCTGCGTTTCCTGCAGACCGTGACCCAGGGCGGGCCCGTGGCGCCGCCGGTCGGCTTTGTGGCGCGCACCATCCTGCCGGGGGACGGCCCGAACCCGAACGCCGGCCAGGCCGAGCGGGACCGGGAGATGCAGGGGCGGGACGCGCTGTGGAAGCGCCTCGAACCGCGCTGGCCGCGCAGCGCCGACGGCCGCTGGTACTGGAAGGCGGACACCAGCAGCGACGAGCTGGACGGCCATTATTTCTTTTATCCGCTCTACCACGACCTCGTGGCGCGCACCCCCGGGGAGAAGGCCGCCGTCCGGGAGGTGATCCGCGCCCTGACCGATCACCTGCTGGCGCACGGCTTCACCCTGCGGGACCACGACGGGCGGCCGACGCGGTGGGGGATGTACGCGCCGGAACAGCTGAACTCCGACCCAAACTGGGTCGTCGAGCGCGGGCTCAACTCCCTGAGCCTGCTCGCGTACCTCAGCGCGGCGGCGCACGTGACCGGCGACAGCCGCTACACCGCGGCGGCGGGGGAGCTGGTCGCGCGGCACGGCTACGCCCAGAACCTGTTCTTCCCGAAGTTCCAGACCGGTCCCGGCTCGGGCAACCAGTCCGACGACGAGATGGCCTTTATGTGCTTCTACACCCTGCTGCGGACCACCCGGGACGCGGCCCTGCGGGAGCGCGCGCTCACGGCGTGGCACATCTATTGGGGCCTCGAGTCGGCCGAGCGGAACCCCTTCTTTGCCTTCGCCTACGCGGCGCACGCCGAGGGGCGCACGCTGCGCAACCTGTGGGGAGAGTTCCCGATCTCGCCGGCCGCGGGCTGGCTGGAGGATGCCGCGGCGACCCTGCGGGGTTTCCCGCTGGACCGCCTCAACTGGCCGCTACGCAACGCGCATCGGCTGGACATCGTCCCGCTCCCCGACGTGCAGTCGCGCGACCCGCACGAGCCGGGGAACGCGGGGCGCGGCCACGGGCGCGACGGGCGGGTGCTGCCGGTGCAGAACCGGCATTTCAACCACTGGAACACGGACCCGTGGCAGCTCGACTACCCCGGGCGCGGAGACGTGCTCGGCTCGGGCACGGTGTTTCTACTCCCGTACTATCTGGGGCTGCACCACGGGTACATCGCGAAGCCGTGAGCACTCCCCTGCCCCGCCCCGGAGAACGCTCGCTGCGCGCCCTGCAGGCCGTGGGTGATAACCCGGCGCTCGCGGCGATCCGCGCGGGGATGGTGGCCCTCGTGCCGCTCACCATCCTCGGCGGCCTGTTTCTGGTGCTGACGCACCTGCCCCTGCCGGGCGGCGCGACCCTGCCGGCGGCGTGGAAGCCCTTGCTGGAGGTGCCCGTCACCGCGACCTTCGGGCTGCTGGCGGTCTTCGCCTGCTTCGCCATCGCCCACGACTTCGCCGGGCGCCTGGGGCTCGATGCGGCGGGATCCGCGCTCACGGCCACCCTTTGTTTCCTGCTGCTGCAGGTGAAGCCGGGCGCGCCGGGCCTCGATCCGGCCGGGCTCGGTTCGGCGGGACTCTTCACGGCGATCGTCGTCGCGCTCGTCGCGGT
>SYDD01000218.1 GCA_005786775.1 Opitutaceae bacterium | reverse complement strand
CGCGTGACGTAGTTGATCACGCCAGCCACCGCGTCGGACCCGTAGATCGAGGAGGCACCGTCACGTAGGACGTCGATCCGCTCGATGCCCTGCGTGGGGAGTTGGTTGACGTTCGCGTAGAAGGCCGGGACGCCGCCGTCGTTTGAGGTGATCGGGTGCGGGGCGATGCGCCGCCCGTTCAGCAGCACCAGGGTGCTGCCCGCGCCGACGCCGCGCAGGTTGACGTTCGCGTTGTCACCGCGCGCGTTGGCCCCGCCGTTCTGGCTCTCGTTGAGGGGCAGATTCGTGATCTGCGGCAAGGCGGTGAGCATCTCCACCGGGGTCAGCGCGTTGCGGGCCTCCATCGCCTCGAGATTGAAGACCGTCACCGGGAGGACCTTTTCCTGATCGAGCCGCTTGAAGTTCGAGCCGGTGACGGTGAACGCCTCCAGCTTGACGGTGCCGCCCGCGGACGGGTTGGCGGGCGGGGCGGCGGGCGCGGCCTGTGCGGCTAGGCGGGGGGCGCTCAAGAGGGCGGCGAGCGCGAGGAGGGGTAGGAACGGCAGCTTCATGGTCTTGGGAGGTGTCAGGTGTAGTCGAAACCTGCGGACGGCGGTCGACGGATGTCGAAGCAAATGTCAGCCGTCGCCACCGTCCAACAGAGGTTGCGGCCGCCGGGGTGCGCCTCAGGCTTCCCGGGATGGAAGTCGTCGCCGCCGGCCTGCACCACCTGACCGCCGTGACCGCGGATCCGCGGGCCAACGTGCGCTTCTACACGCGAGTACTCGGTTTGCGGCTGGTGAAGCGCACCGTGAACTTCGATGATCCCTCCGCCTACCACCTCTACTTCGGCGACGCGGCCGGGACGCCGGGCACGCTCCTGACATTTTTTCACTGGGCCGGCGCGGGGCGTGGCCGGATTGGGGCGGGGCAGGTGGCCGGCATCCAGCTGTCCGCCCCTGACGACAGCCTTGAATTCTGGGCGGAGCGCCTCCGGGTGGCGGGGGCCTCGGTGACGACGGGCAGCCGTTTCGGCGCACCTTTGCTTCTCACCCTGGACCCGGATGGGATCCCGGTGGAAATCCTCGCCGGCCGGGAGGACCCTCGCCCCGGCTGGACCAGCGCCGATGTCTCCCCGCCGCACCAGCTCCGCGGGATGGCGGGTGCGGAATTGCGGGTGCGCGACGCCGGCCGGACGTCGCAGGTGCTTCAGGAGCTGCTTGGCTGGCGGGAGGTTGCGGCGGAAGCGGGCCGCCGCCGGCTGGTCGCCGGTCAAGGACAACCCGGTTACTGGCTGGATCTGGTCGGCGATCCCGCCGGGCAACCGGGCCGGCCGGGCACCGGGACCGTGCATCACCTCGCGTTGCGCACGGCGGACGCGCCCTCCTCCGAGATGCTGCGCGCCCGCCTGCAGGCGGCCGGAGCCGCGCCCTCGCCCTTGATCGACCGGACCTACTTTCGCTCCGTGTACTTTCGCGAGCCCGGCGGGATCCTGCTGGAGCTCGCGACGGACGGCCCCGGCTTTCTGGTGGACGAAACCCCGGAGACTTTGGGCGCCCGGTTGATGCTGCCCCCGGCGTTCGAACCCGCGCGCGCGGCGATCAGCGCGGCTCTCCCGTCCTTGGCCGCCTAAGCCAATCGAGGCGCGGCGTCCGCTACCAGCGGACCACCGAGGTGGCGAGGAAGAGGAATCCCGCGCCGGCGCCCACCAACCAGAGCATCAGCGGGCCCACCCAGCGCAGCCAGACGCCGAAGGGGACGCCGGCGATCGCAAGGATGCCCATCGTCACCCCGCTGGTCGGGATCACGAAGTTGCACAGTCCATCGCCCAGTTGGAAGGCGATCACCGCCGCCTGGCGCGGCACGCCCAGCAGGTCCGCGAGGGGCGCCATGATCGGCATGGTGAGTGCCGCCTGGCCGCTGCCGCTGGGCACGAGGAAATTGATCCCGAACTGCACGGCAAACATCCCCTGCGCGGAGATCGCGGGCGGCAGGCCGCCGAGGCCGGCGCTCGCGTGCTGGAGCAGCGTGTCGATCACGCGCCCCTCCTGCAGCACGACCAGCACCGCCTTGCTCAAAGCGATAAAAAGAGCGGGCATCACCATTGCGCGGGCTCCGTCCCCGAAGGCCGCCGCGGCCTGGTTCGGGCGCAGCCGTCCCAGCAGGGCGGCGCCCACCCCGAGCCCGAGGAACAGGCCAGCGAGCTCATCGATGTACCAGTCCCAGCGCGCCACCCCGATCACCAGCGTCGCGATGCCGAGGCCGAACAGCGCGAGGACGGCCTGCCGGGAGCGGTCCAGCGCCGGTGGCTCGTTGCCGGCGGCCGGTGCGGTCCAAGTACCGTGCCCCCTGGCCATTTCGAGTCGGCTGATGTGGCGAAGCACGTAGCCGATGGCGAGCGCCGTGAGCACGGCCCACATCACGAGGCGGAAAGGCCAGCCGCTGAAAATAGGCAGCCCGCTCAATCCCTGCGCGATGCCCACCGTGAAAGGGTTGAAGGCGGCCGCGGAGAACCCCACCCCCGCGCCGACGAATGGGATCGCGACCCCGGTCAGCGGATCCCAGCCGAGCCGCCGCGCGAGCCCCAGGGTCAGCAGGACGAACACGAGCACCTCCTCGCTCATCCCGAACGTGTTGCCCCCGATCGAGAAGGCGAGCATCAGGGCGGCCACCAGCCAGCGCCGGCGGGCCGGATGGCGGACCGCGCGCCCGGCCAAGGCGCCGATCCCCGCCGCGACCGCGCCCGTGGCCTCAATCACCCCGAACGCCCCGCCGATCAGGAGCACAAAGGCGATGATGCGCGCCGCGTCCCGGTCTGTGAACCCGGCCACCGGCGCGGTGAAAAAGCGGTGCCACGGGGCGGGAGACGCCGCGACTTCACGGTAGGAACCCGCGACCACGACCGTGCGGCCCTCCCGCTGCTCCCGGCGGAACTCACCGGCGGGCACCCACCAGGTCAGCGCGACGGCCAGCGCCAGAACGGACAGGAGGATCAGTAGCGCATCCGGCGGGCGGCGTTCGGCGGGGTTCATCTGAGGACGGGAGAGGGAAAGGAGGCGCGCGTCCGACCCCAAGGCTTTTCCGTCGGTCTTGACCCACGTGGGTTCCGTTGCAAAACCCGTGAGGTGCCACTTTGGATTTCCGCCCGCCCGCCAGTCCGGATGCTGCTGACCGCGCTACTGTGGGTGGCCGGGGCGCGCGCCGCTGAACCGGAGAAGTTGCGCGGGCTCGAAGATCTGACGCGCGCTCGCATCGCTCTTGTGGCGGGATCGTCGCACGATGAGCACGTTGCTCGGCGCTATCCTCAGGCGCAGGTTCTGCAGTTTAAAGCCACGCCGGACGTGGTGCTGGCGGTCTCCACCGGGAAGGCCGACGTGGCCTTCCTCGCCTTGGAATCGGTGCGCGAAATCTTCCGCACGACGCCGAATCTCGCGATCCTTGTGCCGGAAGCCTACCGCAGCCCGATGGGCGGCGCGTTCCGCTCGGATGACACCACGCTGCGGCCGGCCTACAACGCTTTCGTGCGCGGGCTCCGGGAAAGCGGCGTATTCGAGGCGATGCGGGAGCGCTGGTTCAAGGACGGCGCGCGCGACCTGCCTCCGCTGCCACCGCGCGGATCGGGGCCAGTACTGCGGATGGGGATCACCGCCTCCAAAGGTCTGCCTTGGACCGGAGTGCGCAACGGTACCTTCACCGGCTTTGAGGTAGAGCTCGCGGAGCGGTTCGCCGCCAGTCTCGGCCGGCCGCTGGAACTGGTCGACTTGGACGTTTCCGGACAAATTGCGGCGCTGGCCAGCGGCCGCATCGAGGCCATCGCCTGCCTGCTCGTGATGACTGAGGAACGCCGCAAGCGGGTCGCGTTCTCTGACGATTTACTCGCCTTCGTGGCCTGTGTCGTCACGCGAGAGGATCGTATCGCGGGGGCCGCGCCGGCCGCCGCGACCGCGCCGCAGGCCGGCTTGCCCCTGGGAGAGCGGATCCGCGCGAACTTGGTTGATGAGGGCCGTTACCGGCTGATCCTCGAGGGACTGTTCGTGACGTGTGTGATCTCAGTGCTGGCGACGCTCTTCGGCACGGTCTTCGGTGGCGTGGTGTGCGCAGGTCGGATGTCCCCGCGGCCGCTGCTGCGTCAGATGGCCGCGGTCTACATTTGGTGTCTTCGCGGGGTGCCGGTGCTGGTGGTGCTGATGATCATCTACTACGTCGTGTTCGCGTCTTTCCACGTGAGCCCGATTCTGGTCGCGGCCGTTGCTTTCGGGCTCAACGCGGCTGCCTACATCGCCGAGATGCTTCGTTCGGCAATTCAGAGCGTGGACCGCGGCCAATTGGAGGCGGGTGTGGCGGGCGGATTCACGCGCGCTCAGGCCTTCCGGCTGATCGTGCTGCCGCAGGCCCTCCGTCAGGTCCTGCCCGTCTATAAGGGGGAGGTCATCTCGCTCTTCAAGATGACCTCCGTGGTCGGCTACATCGCGGTGCAGGACATCACCAAGGCGGGCGACATCATCCGGTCGCGGACCTTCGACGCCTTCATTCCGCTCCTTGTTACCGCCGCTATTTACCTAGTGCTGGCGTGGCTGATCGCATGGGCGCTCGAACGGATCGAGCTGCGGGTCACGCCGCCGCACCTGCGGCAGGGGATGGGGGTGGCGTCGTGATCACGGTGCGTGGACTCCGGAAACGCTTCGGGGACCTCGAGGTCCTCAAGGGGGTCGACTGCGAGATCCGCAAGGGGGAGGTCATCTCCCTGATCGGACCCTCGGGGACGGGCAAGAGCGTGTTCCTGCGGTGCCTGAACCTGCTGGAGCGGCCAACTTCCGGGGAGATCCTGATCGGCGGCCAACCCCTGCTTGATCCCGCCACGGACGTGCCGGCCCTGCGCCGCCGGATGGGGATGGTGTTCCAGCACTTTAATTTGTACGCGCACTTGTCGGTCCTCGGGAACATCACCCTCGGCCCCGTGCATCTCCTCGGCCGGGAACCCGCGGTTGCCGCCGCCCGTGCTCGGGAACTGCTGGCGCTCGTCGGCCTCGCGCACAAGGCCGACGCCTATCCGGATCAGCTGTCCGGCGGGCCGAAGCAGCGGGTCGCGATCGCCCGCTGCCTCGCGATGGATCCCGAGATCATCCTCTTTGACGAACCCACCTCGGCGCTTGATCCCACGATGGTGAGCGAGGTCCTCGCCGTCATCCGCAACTTGGCGCGGGACGGGATGACGATGGTCATCGTGACCCACGAGATGGCGTTCGCTGAGGCGATCTCCACCCGGGTTTTCTATATGGACGGCGGGGAAATCCACGAGGAGGGGCCGCCGGCGGTCATCTTCGGCGCGCCGCGCCGCCCGCTTACGCAGGCCTTCATCCGCCGGATCCGGCGCCTTACGTTTCAGATCACCGATGATGCGTACGACCTATACGCCTTGAACGGGGAGATCGAGCGTTTCGGCGCGCGGCACGTCCTCCCTCCCAAGACGATCGAGGACCTGCTCTCGCTCGTCGAGGAACTGCTCGCGTTGCAACCCTCCCGCGCCGATGTCCGGCTCGAGTTGGCCTACGCCGAGCGGGACGGGCGTGTCGAGGTGGTCTGTTCGGCTCGCGGCGCCCCGCTCGATGTGCTCGCGCCGGGCAGCGCGGAGGACGACCTCGCGGTGCGCCTCGTTCGGGGCCGCACGGAGGAGGTCCGGTACGCGCGGGAGGGGGAACGCAACGTGAGCACGCTGCTCGTCCGGGCCGCCCGCTAGTCGCGGCTCCCCTTGGCCCCGCGCCGCCCGCCCGTGGCCGGTGGTAAGAATCGGCATTGACCGAGGGAAGGGTCGGCCTACGGTGCGACCCTTTACCTTTCTCCAACGCCCGCCCTTGCCGTGAACGTCCAACTCAATCACCTGACCGCCACCCGCAAAAACATCGTTGTCGCGCTCGAGGCGGCCGAGGTCGACTCTGAGCTGGCCGGGGTGGTGCGGGAGATCTCCCAGTTGGCGCGGATTCCTGGCTTCCGGCCGGGCAAGGCGCCCGCCGCGATGGTGCTGAAGCGCTTCGCGAAGGAGGTGGCGGGTGAGCTCAAGCAGAAGGTCGTCGCCAAGGCGTACGAGGCCGCTCAGGAGCAGCAGAAGCTGGAGGTCGTCAACGTGGTCAAGGTCGAGGAGGGTGAAATCAAGACCGGCACCGCCGCGACGATCACGCTGACGCTCGACGTTCGCCCCGAGTTCAGCCTTCCCGCCTATACGGACCTCCCCACCGAAGTGGCAACGACGGACGTGGCTGAGGCCGAGATCGCCCGCGTGATCGAGGGGCTGCGCGCGGAGCGCGCCGACTTCAAGGCGGCGGACCGCCCTGCGGCCAAGGGGGATTACGTCAAGCTGTCCTACGCCGGCACGATCGACGGGCAGCCGATCACCGAGCTGGCGGGCGACAAGCAACTCTACGCCCAGGCCCCCCAGACTTGGGAGGAGGTCGAGGGTGAGCACGACGGTGTCATCCCCGGTCTCGGCCGGCAGTTGGCGGGCCTCCAGCCGGGCGGCAAACACTCCGTGAGCGTGACTTTCCCCGCGGATTTCGCCCCGGTGCCTGCGCTGGCCGGGAAGGCGGTCGCCTACGCCGTGGAAGTCCAGGAGGTGCGCGAGCGGGTACTACCGGCCCTCGACGAGACTTTCTTCAAGGCCCAGCAGGTCGACGATCTCGCCGGCCTGCAATCGAAGATCAGTGCGAATCTCAAGCTCCAGAAGGAGTACGAGAACCGCCAGTCACAGCGTCGCCAAGTCACCGAAAAGCTGGCCGCCGCGGTGGAGTTCCAAGTTCCAGAGTCACTGGTGGACTCGGAGACCCAGGGCGTGCTGCGCCAGTTCATCGAGGAAAACATGCGCCGCGGTGTCGCGGTGGAGCAGTTCGAGAAGGACAAAAAGGAGCTTTTTCAGGGCGCGCGCCAAGCAGCGACCAACCGGGTGAAGCTCCAGTTCATCCTCGGGCGGATCGCCGAGCAGGAGAAACTCGAGGTCAGCAACGAGGACCTGAACAACTTCATCTACCGCGAGGCGATGCGGACGCAGCAGAAGCCGGACAAGCTGGCGCAGGCCCTCGGCGCCGACCGCGCGCAGCTTCGCTCGGTCCAGCAATCCATCATCTTCGACAAGGCGGTTGATTTCGTCGTGTCCAAGGCCAAGGTTAGCGTGGCGGCGCCCGCTTCCTGAGGCGCCCGTCATCCTGTGAGCTATTACGTCCCCATCGTTTTGGAAAACACCGGCCGCGGCGAGCGGTCGATGGACATCTATTCCCGCCTGCTGAAGGACCGCATCATCTTTATCGGCACGCCCATTGACGATCAGGTCGCCAACCTGGTTATCGCGCAGATGTTGTTCCTGCAGATGGAGGACGCGAAGAAGGACATCCACCTCTACATCAACTCGCCCGGCGGGGTGGTGACTGGAGGAATGGCCATCTATGACACGATGAACTTCCTGCAGTGCGACATCGTCACCTACTGCGTGGGGATGGCCGCCAGCATGGGCACGGTGCTGCTGGCCGCCGGCACCAAGGGCAAGCGCTTCGCCCTGCCGAATAGCCGGGTGATGATCCATCAGCCCAGCGGCGGGGCTGGGGGGCAGACCGCAGACATTGCGATCGCCGCGCGCGAGATTCTGCGCTGGCGCAAGACTCTCAATGAGGCTCTAGCGCGCCACACCGGCAAGTCGGCCGAGCAGATCGGCCGGGACTCCGACCGCGATTATTATATGAGCGCCTCGGAGGCCAAGGAGTACGGGATCGTCGACCACGTGGTCGTCTCGACCCGGGAAGCTCAGGCCGCCGTCCAGTCGGCCGCCTGAGCCGGCGAGGCCCGTCCAAGTCCGGCCTCGACTCAACTCACCGGTCCGCCAGTCTGGCAGGATGGCGAAGCCGTCCCGAATGACCCTCTGTTCCTTCTGCGGCAAATCGCAGACGGAAGTCCGCAAGATCATCGCGGGCCCCGGGGTCTACATCTGCGATTCCTGCGTCAACGTCTGCAAGACGATCATGGATCGGGAGCTGAAGCCGGCGGCGAGCGAGGCCCGGCCCGCCTTCCGGCTGGTGAAGCCCGCGGATCTGAAGCGCGCGCTGGACGAGCACGTGGTCGGTCAGGACCACGCCAAGAAGGTGCTGTCGGTCGCGGTCTACAATCACTACCCGCGTTTGAGCTTTCACGCGGACGCGGGCCGTGGGGGCACGGCGGCGGCGGAGTTCAGCGATGTCGAGGTGGAGAAGAGCAACATCCTGCTCGCGGGCCCCACGGGGTCCGGGAAGACCTTCCTGGCCCGGACCCTCGCGCGCATCCTGGAGGTGCCGTTTGCCATTTCGGACGCCACCACGCTCACGGAGGCCGGCTCCGTCGGCGAGGACGTCGAGAATGTCGTTCTGCGCCTGCTCCAGGCGGCGAACTACGACGTGAAGAAGGCGGAGTGCGGGATCATCTACCTCGACGAGATCGACAAGATCGGCCGCAAGACGGAGAATGTTTCGATCACCCGTGACGTCTCCGGGGAGGGAGT
>SYDD01000217.1 GCA_005786775.1 Opitutaceae bacterium | reverse complement strand
GCGGGCGGGAGCGCCAGGGCCAAGCCCAGCAGGACGGGGAAACGGGGCATAGGGAGGGGCGGGGGATGCGGCGCGCGCGGCCGGGAATTCCGCCCGGGAAGCAATCCCGGCGGTGCACCGGCGGCAATGCCTTTTGCCGCGAGGGCGTGCCGGTACGGGTCAGCCGTTGCACGTTGCGCGCCTTCCGGTGGCCGCCGGGTGGGTCGCGCCGCAAACACGCCGGCGCAAGCTGCAACAGGCTGTCCCCATTCTTTCGCGGCCTGCTGACTCAGGCGCGGATTAGCGCTGCCCCTGCAGAAGCGGGATGACCTGCTCGGAATAGAAGGGCTCCTGGGTTCCCCAGAAGATGTAGGTGACCTGGAGAAACCCGGTCGCGAACGCGATCAGTTCGGGAATGGTCGCCGGCTGGCCGGTCGCCGGATTCCGGTCGTCGTAGTTGCCCTCCTGGACCGCGATGCCGCTCGGGACCAAGCCCGCCGAATCCCGGATGAGCGGATAGGAGTTCCGCATCTGGAATGGCCTGAACGGCAGAAGATCGGGTCCGCCGACCCCCACCTTCAACTCCTTGGCCCGCTCGAAGACGCTGCGCAGGTAGGCCTGACCACCGGGCATGAAGTTCGCGTATTGGAGGGTGACGGAACGGGGGAACGCGCGCTTCAGGGCCGTCATATTGGCCAGGATCGCGTCGCGGTAGCTTTCGTGGGTGAACCCGGCCGGGAACAGCTTCCCGGTCCCGCCAAAGTCCACGGCCGTCTCAGGCAGGTTGATGCCCTCGATCCTCCCGTCGAATTGATGGCCCAGGGCATCGAGCAACCGGTGAAATCTTTCCCGCACCGCCGGGTCCCAGCGCCGGGCCACCCAACCTTGGAGGGTGGCGCGGTCCTCATCATTGTTCGGGATGTGGTATTGCTTGTCGGCGCCGCCGTTGAACTGGGGTTCCTCGACCAGGTAGCGCGGGACAAGCACCGCCTTAGGGCTGAAGGAGGCGTCCTGAATCTGGATGAACAGCCTCTTGCCCTTGGCTTGGAGGAACGCCAAGTCCCGCTCGATGTCGCCAAAATCGTAGCGATCCTTCTCCCGCTCCAGTTCCCGCCAGGTGTACCGCAACTGTGCTCCTTCGAGGGCCTTGGTACCGAGAAAGGTGTTTTGGGTGATGCCCCCGCGGTCCCGTCCGAAGTAAACGTAATGACTAACTTCGGATCCTTCGGCCCGCGGGCTGAGGGCGCAAATCGCTAGGCAACACCAGAATTGGGCGGCGGATTTCATCACGGATCAGGCTTCTCAAGGTGCATCGGTTGAGGCGAACTCCAAAATGCCGCCGATCCTCAGGGGTGACCTCAGGGGTCAGGCCAGTGCAGGGTGCAGTGGCCGGCTTCTCCTGATGATGGAGCGCAGGAGTTTCTGATGGCCGACCTCCGGGGTCCTGGCGGTCAGCCCCGCGGCCGGCGGCCCACGCCCCAGATCAGCCAGACGCCGAGCGCCAGCAGCAGGATCAGCCACCACAGGTACCGCAGCTCGCGCGCGGCCCTCTCCACAAAGCGGAAGGTGGCTGGAAACACGAGGAACAGCAGGAAGGCCACCCCGACCAGCACGCCGCACTGGAGAATCGCCCGCTTGCGGGGGGTCATCGGTTCGGACGGGCCGCCGGGGGCGGCGTCGCGGGCGGGCGGGCCGGACTCGCCGGCGCAGGAGTGCCGGGCTTGGGGGGCACGGCCGCCCCCGCGCGGCGGGACAGTTCATCGAGCGAGAGCATCACGCCGGAGCCGCCGCCGCCGACCACCAGCGGCGAGCGCCCGTTCCAGCGCTGCAGGATCTCCAGCTTGATGAAGTCGGTGTTGGCCTTGAGCGCGGCGCCGCGGATCTGGATGGCCTCCGCCTCGCCCTTGGCGCGGATGATCGCGGTGTCGGCCTCGATCTGCGCCTTGAGCTGGGTAAACTTGGCCTTCTCCGCCTCCTGCTCCTGCACCATCTTCATCTCGATCGCCGTCTCCAACTCGTTGGAGAGGGCCAGATTGTAGATCACCAAGTCGGCGACGTTCAGGAACTGCGCCCCAATCTTGCGCCGGGCCAGTTCGAGGGCGCGGCTCTTGATCTCCTCGCGGCGCTTCACGATCTGCTCGGCGCTCTGCGTCGCGGCGACCTCCTTGAGCGCCTCCATCACGCGCGGGGCGATCAGGTTATCGAACGGCTCGCCCGCGTACTCCTGGAAGATCTTCACCACCGAGGCCTCCGGCACGCGGTAGAGCACGTGCACCTCCATCTTCACCTGCTGGAGGTCGGAGGAGTAGCATTCCGCCGGCATCGCGCGGGTCTGTTGCCGCACGGAGATCGGGTGGATGTGCGTCAGGAACGGCTGCTTCAGGCCGAAGCCTTCCGGCCGGAATTCCGGGGCCACCGTGCCGAGCGTCACCGCCACTCCGCGAAAACCCGGCTGCACGATGTAGGTGCCCGACGAGGCGAGCACCACGACCACGATCAGGATGAGCAGGAGGCCGAAGATCCGCCGGATCCAAGCCGGGTCGATCTCCACCGTCTCCGCCTCGAATACTCGCCGGCTCATCGGGCACCTCCCTTCGCCGCGGCGGGCGCGGCCCCGTCGGCGGCCAGTTCCCCCAGCGGCAGCAGCATATTGGCCCCGGACACGCCGGGTCCGACCACCTGCGGCGCCACGCCGTCCCAGTGTTCGATGATTTGCAGGTCGAGCACGCCCGGGTTTTCCCGCAGCGCCCGCCCGCGCAGGGTGATGGACTCCGCCTCGCCCCGGGCCTTGATGATGGCGGTATTGGCCTCGGTCTGGGCCTGCTGCTGCGCGAACCGCGCCCGCGCCGCCTCCTGCTCCTGCACCATCTTGGCCTCGATGGCATTCTCCAGCGCCGAGGTCAGGTTGATGTCCTCGATCACCAGATCCTCGATGGTGAGGATCGGGCCGATCTTCCGGCGGGCGCTCTCGACCGCGAGGCTCTTCACCTCCTCGCGCTTCTGCACGATCACCTCCGCCGTGCGCAACGCCGTGACCTCATTGATCGCTTCCGCGATCCGGGGGCGGATCAGCGAGTCGAAGGGGCTGCCGGCATAGTCGCGGAAGACCGTCACCACCGAGGCCTCCGGCACCCGATAGAGCAGCCGTACCGACATCTTCACCTGCTGCAGGTCCGAGGAATAGCAGTCCACCGTCATCTTCGAGGTCTGTTGCCGGATCAGCATCGGTGCGATGCGCGTCACAAAGGGCAGCTTCAGCCCGAAGCCCTCCGGTTTGAAGCCGGGCGACACCCGGCCGAGCATCACCTCGACCCCACGGTGCCCCGGCTCGACCACATAGGTGGCCGAGGAGCCGCCGAGCACCAGAATGAAGATCACCAGCGCACCAGTGATGAGGCCTGCCACGGTTTTTGGATTCACGAACGAAGGGTCTCTTTGTTCGCCAAGGTTCCCCAGTCGCGCGGCCAATACAAGGGGAACTGGTCGATTCTTCGGGGCGTGCCAACCTGCGGGGTTCAGGCTGTCGCGGGGCTCGGGCTGGCGCCCCTCGACGCCGGGGACGCGATCAGGGGCGCGTGGGGCGCAGTCCGGCGCATAAGGGCACGCTCCCGCAAATCCACGCCCGTTCCTCACCCGAATGGGTCAACTCGACCCGATTGCGTTTGTTCCCGACCGCGCGGGATCCCCTTCCTGTCCCCGCCTAACCATTCCCTTGGTCCCATCCCGCCCGCCCTGAATCCTGAGCTCCGGCCTCCCCCTCGCTGAACGCCCACGGGAGCCGAGCCCCATCCCCCCTTTCCCCTCCCAGCCATGTCCAACACCATCGGAAAGACGCCCCCGCCTGTGGCGCCCCTTCGGGCCGAAGCGAACGCACCGACCAGCTTTGGGGAGGCCTTCAAGCAATCGTGGCGGAACCTGTCCGCGACGAACAAACCGCTCCTGGCGCTGCGGATCCTCGCCTGGGTCACGGTCGTGGGAGGCGTGATCGATCTCGCCGTTTCCGCCTACCGGCACGCGCTGGGCAAGCTCGGACAGGGAGCGCAACCGGCCACCCCCTCGCGCCTCAGCCAGACTTCGTCCGACCCGGCCGCCGCGGTCCGCCGAGGCAGCACCACCGAGAGTTTCGCCGGCAGCGAGGCCCTGAGCCGGATGGGCGCCCGGCAACTGGAGAACCATCAGCAGGCCATCGCGCAGGGCGCGGCCGACCCGGGGCGGCCCCAGATTCCCGTCACGGCGGAAGATCGCGCGAATGTGGCGGATTATTCGCCGCGGGATCAGGCGCTCTACTTCAAGCTGCGTCAGGACGACCCGACGCTCTCCCACGACGAGGCCCTCGCCATCGTCTTTCCCCCCCAGCCTAAAGCAGCCCCGGTAGCCTCGATCACCGCGCAGGAGGCCCGGGATCTCGCGGGCAAGTATCAGCCCACCGCGCAATCCACTTCTGATGAGTTGTCCAAACTGCAGAACAGACTCCGCAACTCCCAATTGCCCCCGAGTGAACTACAGCAGTTGACCCAAAAGGTCCAAAGGCAGTGGAACGAGGCAACCAGCGCAGCCCGGAGTGCCGCCCAGCAGCAGAGGAAGGCCGCCTTCGATCACCTTCTGGCCGCCCAAGGCTTGCGGCCCTTCGAGGCCGGCGGTGGCGGCCACTGCATGTTTCATTCGATGGCCCATCAGCTGAACGGAGTCCGTCCCGAGGGACACCTCCCCCAGCAGGCGGTGCGCCAGAGCCTACTTGGCCAATTGGATCGTCTCTCGCCGGCGCAGCAGCGATGGGTCACCGATCAGACCGATCCGGCGGGGATCGCGACTGAGCTGACCAGGCTGCGCAACGTGCTGAACGCGGGCATCGATTTGCCGGACGGCGGCGATAGCGACATCTGGGGCGAAAAGGGGCATGCACGCCTCCTGGCACTGCAGACGGGCCGGCCGGTTGCGGTGGCCAGCAGCATCGATGGCGTGCAGGTCTATCATCCCGACGATATGGGGCGCACCGAGAGCTTTGACTCGCCGGCGGCAGCCGGGCTGGCCCGGCTTCGGAATGGGAATCCGCCCGCCATAACCCTCTACCACACGGGCGACCAGCACTGGCAGAGCGTGGCGGACGTCCAGCAGCGCCCCGAGTCATCGACGGACCTCCCGGACCCGTTGGCCGACTTCCCCGCGGCGAGTAAGGCGCTCTACCGTCAACTGATCGCCGATGGCCAAAGTCCGGCGGTCGCACTGGATCAGGTTCTGAACCAGCTCGAGTCTGCCACCCCCGCGAACCGACCGACGACCGCGGCGACGCAGAATGATCTCCCCGAAGTCTTGGCCGGCTTCCCCGAGGCGAGCAAAGCCCTTTACCGCCAACTCATCGCCGACGGCCAAACCCCGGCGGTCGCCCTGAATCAGGTGATGGACCAGCCACCGCTGGCCACGAACACGCAGTAAAGTCCTCGGGCCGACGGGTGGATGCGGGCGGCGCCGGTTGGGCCCGTCGCCATCACCCGAACGGGCTAGGCCACCCTCATTCCGTTTGTCCTGCCCCGGCCGAGTCGTGGTGCTCAGCCGGACTTTCCACCCGTCCGCCACCCCGTTTTCCTGATGAACCCCGTACCTGGCCAGTCCCTTGAGCGCCTCCGTCCGATCGTCCAAGCCTTCGGCGCGGCCGCGAGCATGCCTTTCTTCCAGCTCGACGACCAGGGTGCCGCCGCCGTCCGGCTCGCCTCCGGCGCCCGCCTCGAACTCGAATACGCTCCCGCCTCCGACCGGCTGTTCGCCTACGTCGAGATCCTCGCCGAGGTTCCCCAGGCCCCCGAACAGTGGAGACTCGTCGCGCGTCTGAACGTGGGCCTGATGTCCAGCGACGGCTTCAGTGTCGGCCTTGGCCAGATCGATGGTTCCGATCGCCTGGTCGCGCTTGCCTCCTTGGCCGGCCCCGCCCTTTCCGAGGAGGACCTTGGCCGCACCCTCCTCCGCCTCGTCGAGGCCGCCCTGCAGGCCGGAAACCAGGTGCAGGAAAGCGCGGGCGCCCCCGCCCCGTCCGGTAACGCCCCACCCCCGTGGACGAAGGCGTTGCGGATCTGAGCCCGGTTCACCGCCTTCCCGTCCTTCCCTACCTGGCCCAGTCTCCCGCCAGTCCTGCCCCAGTCGCTGAGCGGCCGGGGCGGACCCCTGCGGGTTGCTGACGCGCGACCGGTCAACGGGACCGGATCCAATCGACCTCGAGCGCGAAGGGCCCCGGGTTACCGTCCGACAGCGAGAGGCCGAACTCCTCGATCCGCGAGCGATCCAGCGGTGGTCCGCGCAGCCGCTGCCCCCGGAACCGGGGTTCTAGGGAGTCGAGCGGCACCGTGACCTCGATCCATTCCCCGCGCCGGGTCGCGAAGGGCGCCTGGTAGGAGATGCGGGCCCCGCGGAACGAGGCGTCGGTCGCGAGTTGCAGGCGGTAGGTCCGACCGTCGCCCCGCACGCGCAGCACAATCGCCGTCGCCGGGCTCAGGTCGCGGGCCGGGCCGGAGGATCGGACCGAAGAGAACCCGCCGTTATTCTCCAGGGAAAGCACCCCGCGGAAGTGCAGGACGCCATCGATGATGGTCGCGCCACCGCGGGAGACGCCGCCCATCACGCCGTCGTTCACGGCGCCCCAGGCGCCGTCACCGGCCGACCCGGAAAATTGGAACAGCAAGGTGCCGGGGGAGCCGTCCGTCCGGATCGCGCCGGAAGCCGGCGGCAAGAGGCTGACGATCAGCGGCGCCAGGAGCAGCCAAGGCCAACGCGGGGCGAATGAGCGTCCTTCGGGCAACATCGCGGATAGTCGTCGTTTACCCTTGGCGGTCAAATGGGGATGCCACGCGAGGGGTTGGTCCGCTGATTGCACCCGAACTTTCGTTCGGAGGACCGCCCTATGTTCCGCGCCGCCGGCACAACGTTTCAACCGAGAATCCAAGGGGTCCGGCCAGTGCAGGGTGCATCGACCGGCTCCTTCTGGCTCTGGGAGCGCAGTGGCTTGAGGTTTACAACGGTCAACTGCCGGCGACCCGCTCAAGTTCTGATCGGATCTGCATCAGACTGAAACGGATCGCGTCCGATCCCGCCGATCATCCCTTCGGCCTGCGGTTCAGCCCCGGTAGATCTCGCGTCGATGGCCGACGGCAAGAAGTTGGATCTCGTTTTTGGCAGCGTCGAAATCGTAGATGACGCGGTAATCCCCCACTCGCATTCGAAACGCTTGGACTCCGGTCAGGCGATGATGCGGGTCGGCACGAAGATCCTTCCCCATCGCATCGAGGGCGTCCTGCAGGCGCTTTCTCAGCTCCGGTGGCAGCCGGAGAAAATCCGCATCGAAATCCCGCTGGTAAACCTGCTGCGCGCGGCTCATCCCGGCTGGGGCGGAAGGAAACGTCTGCTTGACCTAGGGTTGGCTCACCCGGGGGCGTTCGCCCGCTAGCATCGCCTGTTGGGAACGTTCGATCTTGGCCCTGAACTCGTCGGTGAGTTCGAGTTGATCCTCGAGGAAGTCATCGAGCCACGCGCGCACCTGCCGGACTTCATCCGGGGTCAGTTGCTTGATGGCGTTCTCGATGGCCTGGACTTTGGTCATAGGGCGGAGATTAGCCGCACCGGGAATGAGAACAAGTGCGGTTTCCGTAAAAGTCCGGCCGTCGCGGGTAAAACCTGGATTCGAGCCCGCGTGGCGCGGCCGAACCCTAAGGGGGTCAGGCCAGCGCACGATGCGGTTGCCGGCTCCTGATGACACTGGTGCCCAGGATATTCAGGCCGGGTAGGGGGGCCAAGGTTTAGAGAGCAGAACATCCGCCCTCAGGGCAGGGCCGCCTAGCTTGTAACCGGCTGACGGCTTTGGGCCTGCCCCGCGCTACCACAAAGGCGGCACTGGGGGAGGCGGCTTGGGCCAGGGGGTGACGCCGGGGGGAAGGGTCTGCGGCTGCTGGCGCCGACGCGCCTCCACCACCTCGATCAACCATTGGGGCGGGTTCCGGTTCTCGAGTTCCCCATAGATGTACGGGAGCGGAGGCACCATCAACGCGGTCTTGGCGCCCAGCGGGGGCCGTTCGCTGCTGGCCGCTTTCAATCGCGCCTTGAGCCGGGCGACGATTTGCGGGTGGGACGCGGCAAGGTCCGTGGTTTCACCCGGGTCGAGGGCGAGGTTAAACAACTCATGGCCGACCAGCTTGTAATCCCCCTGGCGAATCGCGGGAACTCTCACGCTGCCGGCGACCTCAAAGATGATCTCCTCCCGCGGACTCGGTTGCCGTTGCAGCAGCATCCTGGTCATATCGAATCCATCGAGCGGCAGCTCCTGCGCCAGACTGCCGCCCGCCAGCTGGATCAGCGTCGGATAGAAGTCGGTCATATGCATCAGCCCGTGGCTGGTGCTGCCCGGTTCAATGACCCCCGGCCAGCGCAGGAGCGCCGGCACCCGGATGCCGCCCTCCCAGTTGGTGTCCTTCTTGCCCCGCAACGGACGATTACTCTCCTCGGTCAGGCCGCCATTGTCGTTCGTGAAGATAACGAGGGTATTCCGGGTCAGACCTTTTCTCTCCAGGGCCGTGAGGATGCGCCCCACGCCTTCATCTAGGATTTTCAACGTCGCGCCGAGGAGGCCGAACTCCTGCCCATACCGGGGGGCGTGATCCAGGGGGCCATGGGGCGCCGTGAAGGGGACATAGAGGAAAAAGGGCCGGTCCGGATTCTGAGCCGCAATGACCCGCTCCGCCTCGGCTGCGATCAGATCCGTCACGTACCCTTGTTCCTGCAAGGGCTGCTCGTTCCGGTGCCAGTCATAGACCGTGAAATGCGCCGGCGTATGGTGCAGGATCAGCTTGCTCGAATAATCAATGCCCCACGCATAGTGGCCGTACTGGTGATCGAACCCGCGTTGCAGGGGCAGGTGTTCCTTCTTCCATTCGCCGAGGTGCCATTTGCCGGTGATCGCGGTGTAGTATCCTGCCTCCCGTAGGGCGGTGGCGAGGGTCCGCTCCTTGGAGTCCAAACCGTGGATCCGCCGGGTATCCTGTCCGTCCGGTGCCTGGGGCAGGGTCAGGCCCAGCCGCTCCAGGAATTCCGCTTTGCCAAAGTCCTCCGAGCGCCAATCCATCCAGGTGCGGAAGGGATAGCGACCCGTCAGCAAGGCCGTCCGCGTCGGGGAACACACCGATTGGGCATAGAACTGCGTCAGCCGGAGACCCTCCTGCGCCAAACGATCGAGGTTGGGCGTGAGCCGGGGGTCACCGCCGTTGAACCCGGGATGCTTCCAGCCCAGATCGTCCGCCATGATGAAGACGATGTTCGGCTTCGCCGGCGGCGCCGTCGGTGCGGCCACGGAAGGCCCCGCCAGCACGCACAAAAGGCCAAAGAGTACAGAGGTGGGGCGCGGCAGGGATTTCATCCGGAGCGAGACAAAGGGAGCGGAATGGCTGCCCGAGCGTCCCGCGGGCTTGCCGCCGGGCAAGAAAAACCGTGGTGGGCGGGGGCGTAGCCCGAAGCGGTCAGTCCGCTGAAGGTTGAATCGGGGTAGGGTGGGCGGTGCGTTCGGCCCGGGGGCGGAGGCCCGCGCTCCAACGCGGCCCCGCGGCCCGAATTCCCCTCCCCGCAACAGCCCGAAGTGGATCGACGGTGAACCGTGAAAGCGCACGATTGAAGGGAGTCCCCAAACCCCCAATGCCGACCCCCTTGAACTCCTCCCTCCGGCGCGGCCGTTTGTTGCTGGCCGCCGGAGCCCTCGCCACCGCGGTCGCCTTCGCTGCCACCCCGCCCAGTCCACCCGCCGCGCCCGCGGCGAGCGCGAGACCGGCCGCGGGTACCCCGGACAGCCCCGTCACCCTCACCCCCTTCGAGGTCACGGCCGGCAGCGAGGTCGGCTACGAATCCTCGACCGCGATGAGCGGCACGCGCACCAATGAGTCGCTGGCCAATCTGCCCAACTCGATCTCCGTCCTCAATTCGGAGTTTATGGCGGATCTTGGCATCACGGACTTCTTCCAGGCCATGGAGTTCGCCGTGGGCGCCGAAAATGTCTATAACGACAATATGCAGGTGGGCGCCGCAATCGGGGCCCGTTCCGGCAACCGGATCAATTTCCGCGGCCTGCCCTCCGGGCGCCAGCTGAAGGACGGATTCCCCACTTACGCCCCGATGGACACTTACAATCTGGAGCGGATGGAGATCTCCCGCGGCGCCGGCGGCATCTCGTATGGTGACACCGATGCCACGGGAACCATCAACACCGGGTCCAAGCGGGCCCGCTTCCGCAACAGCCACGAGGCGCAGGTCCGGTTCGATGACCGCGGTTCCCAGCGGCTCACGGCCGATCTCAATCGCGTGCTGGTGGACAACACGCTCGCCCTGCGCCTGAACCTCGTCGACTCGGACCTGGAGGGCTGGCACGAGAACACCGCGCGCAATATGCGGGGCTGGGCGGGCGCCGTGCGCTATCAGCCGTTCAAGCACGGCAACACGGTGATCGATGCCACCTTTGAGTCCGGCCGCCTGCTGAGTTCCATCAGTCACACGGCGCTGGTGGACCTGACCACCGCCTATGTTCGCGGCTCCGGCACCAACGCGCAGGACGCCGATCCCGTGCGGGCCGGGACGCAGGCCAACGGAGTGGGCATGCAGCGCCTTTCCGGCAGTTCTACCCTGGCCAACACCACCCAGATGTACATTCGCGGCAGCTTGTACAATCTGGCTTCGGCGGGGACTACCGCGGCCTTTCCCGCCTACCGCGTGTCGACCCTGATCCAGGGCGCGGGCGCCACCAACGCCACCGATCCGCAGAACCCCAACCGCCTGCCGTTCCTGCCGACGCAGAATCCCCAGTTCCCGCTCACGCAGGATTGGGCCGGTCCCGACACCCGCGTCCGCTACGTCAGTCACTCCACGAACCTTTCCGTCCAGCACAGCTTCTCCCGCGACACCAGCGTCTGGCTGGCCTTCAATCGCCAGAAGGAGTTCACGGACCAGAGCCTCACGCGCAATGCGAACATCTGGGGCGCCAACGCCCGGGGCATCTTCATCGACGTCAACCGGGTGCTGCCCGATCCCGCCTTTCCCAACGACCCGACCCGCACGATCCCCAACCCCAATTTCGAGCAGCTCTTCATCCCGGGCTCCATCCAGCGCCGTTACGAGGATCGCGACATGCAGTCCGTGCGCCTGATGGGGCTCCGGACTCTTTCCCTCGGGAACACGTCCCATCGCTTCATCGTCAGCGCCAATCACCGGGCCGAGATCAATCGGATCAAGGGGATGGGGTGGGCCTTCACGAAGGAGGAGATCACCCGCCGGGGCTACACGGGAGTGGCCGCCCGCCTCGCCAACAACGTGGTTTCCCCTTGGTATTACTTCAAGGACGGCAACGGGGAGAACCTCCGGATCCCGAGGCTACCCGGGGTCGTCGACTACTTCACCAACAGCCTCGAATACTTTGACCAGTCGCTCTCCACGGCGGTGTTCCAGCATCTCGGGGCGTTCTTCCAGCAGCGCCTGCGCACCAGTATCGGCCTCAGCCGCGATCACTGGAAGCAGGCGCGCAATCTCCCGACCCAGCTGAGCGCGGTGTTCCAGGAGACGCAGTTCGTGGACGCCGCCGGCCGGCCGGTATCGGAGGATGCCGCGGAAATCCCCACCCGGCCTGGCGCTGACACCTGGCGAACCAACAAGACCGCTGGCGCGGTGTTCAGTCTTACCCCCTGGCTTGCCGTGACCGCTTCCTACCAGGAGTCGGCGATGTTCACCGACAATGTCGGCACCGATCTCCAAGGGAACGCCCGCAAGCCGACCTCCGGCTCCGGCAATGATCTTGGCCTGCGGTTCATCCTCCTAGGCGGCCGCATCAACGCCAACCTGATCCGGTTCGATAACACGGCCGAGAACTACGCGACCAACATCAGCGCGGCCCTGCAGACCGAGGTGAATGAGGCCCTCAATACCGGGCGCACGACGCCGTCGCCGGATCTGATCCTGGGCACTTCCGACTCGAATGATCGCACCACGCAGGGCTGGGAACTGGAGCTCACGGCCAATCCCACCCGCAACTGGACCTCCCGGCTGGCGTTCGCCACGACGCAGGACTTCCGTTCCGCCTCCGTGCCCCAGTTTCGGGCGAAGGTGCAGGCGGCCCGCACACACCTCGCTTCCCTGGGCCGGTCCGCGACCGAGATTGATGCCGCCCTCGCCGGGAGCGACGTGTACATCGAGGGTCAGAACGACGACAACCGCCAGCCGAGGCGATATCGGGGAAGTTTTGTCACCCGCTATGATTTCCGGGCGGGGGCGTTGCAGGGCTTCAGCGCGGGCGGATCCGTGCGGTGGGCGCGCGGGGCCCGGCGCAATCCCGGTGGGCTCTTCATCACCGGCGTCCTAGTGGTCCCGGAGCGACAGAACGCGGATGAGTGCGTGTTCAGCCCGTTCTTCAAGTATTCGCGGAAGCTCGGCCGGGTGAATTGGGCCGCGCAGCTCAATCTCGACAACGTCTTCAACAATGTGACGAATCAGGGCACGACCGCCCGCTATCCGCGCTACACCGAGCCGCGGTCGATCACCCTGACGAACTTCTTCCGGTTCTGAACCGTCGCAGGCGCGGCGGGAGCGGTCTCCAAGGGTGGTCCGCGGAAGGTGGCATCGCCGGGCAGCGTGGTCGGCCCTGAATTCCGGTAGGGCGGGGGCTGGGCACCCGCCCAGCAGGGGTGCTGGGATGCGGGGATGGCGTGTCATGGGCGGATCCAGTTTCGGCCGGGGGAGAGGGGGCAGGGCTCAGCCCGCAAAGAGCTGTCTGCCTTCCGGGGCCGCGCCCCCCAGCGAGCAGCAGGTTGCGCCCCCCTCCCTCCGGCGCCCCGGGGAGGGATAAGTGACTCTGTGACTCTTGACCTTCCGGAGGCTTCGGATTCTCGTGGCGGATGCCCTCTCGTAAGGTTCTCACGGTGAAGCAGCTCCATGATGACACGGGGCGGTCGGTCCGGCGCGCCGGAGCCTCCAAGCGCCCGATTCCCATCACCGACCGCGGCCAACTGGTGGCCGTGCTCGCGCATCCCGCCTTGGTGCGGCCGCAGCCACGCAAGCGGGTCGTGGTGCCCGGCTACGAGGCGATGATGGCCCAGCCGGCGGGGGACCACGTGCGGGCGGCGTTGGACGAGGTGCGGGGGGACCGTGGACCGTGATTTTCTGCGACACCTCGGTGGTGGCCAAACTTTACGTTGCCGAACGGGAGTCGCCCGCGGTTCGCAGCCTGCTGGAGTCCGAGGATCAGGTATTGGTCTCCGAATTGGCGCGGGCGGAGCTGATGGCGGTCTTCCACCGTCAACTGCGCGAACGGAAGTGGACCCGCGACCAGTTCCTGATCGCGACCCGCCAGTTCATCCAGGACGACGAGGTCGGCTTCTGGACGTGGCTGCCGCTCGATGCCGCGATCCTCGCTTCCGCGGCCCGGACCTACATCACGCTGCCGGAGACGGTATTTCTCCGCTCGGCCGATTGTTTGCATCTGGTCACGGCACTGCAGCACGGCTTCGCGGAACTTTACACCTACGATCTCCGCCAAGCGGAAGCGGCGAAGGCCCTGGGGCTGGAGGCGCGGCAGGTTTAATCCCGACCTGTTGTGGTCGGGCGGGCAACTCGGGTTCAGCCTGTTGCCTGTTGCAATCGTCCGTTCGGTCGTCCGGGTGGGTGGTTTGCCCGACCTGCCCTTGCAACAGACAACACGCTGCCCCCGTCGTCGTCGGGCTGCCCGCGGTCTGCCTCCAATCCTGGTCCAGTGCTGCTGCTTTCGACCGCGTGGGCGACCGGTGTCCGACTGGGGCGCCCTGTAGCCCGAGTGCAGCCTTCCGCTCGCCGCCGGTGCTCCGGACACGCTACGGCCGGGCGAACTCCGGCCGCAACCGGCGGCGCAGCAGGTCGAGGGCGTGGGCCTCGTAGAGCCAGGCGCCGTCCGGACTGACGCGCACGTAGTTGTTGCGTGGGCGGCCCTGCGGCGCGGGCACGATGACAAGACGGCCGGCGCCGCCGGGCGCGGACCCAGGCGGCACGATCTGCAGGCCCAGCGCGGTGCCAATGAGCAGGCGCCCGTCGGGAAGCGTCATCAGGCCGTCCAGCTTGCCTTGCCCGTCGGCCGGCACCGCGACCTTGTAGGCGGGCCGTGCCGGGCCCGCGACCCGGTTGCCCGGCTCCAGCGGGAAGCCGTGGATGGTGTCGCCGTTGAATTCGGCGACCAGCAGCGTGCGTTGGTCGGGCGAGGTGCCGATGCCGTTGGGGCTCCACGGGAGCTTCGCCGCCACTTCGCGGTCAAACGTGCGCGGCGCGAGGCGCCACACCAGCATCGTGCCCGGTTCCGTGTAGAAAATCGTGCCGTCGCGCAGGATGACAAGGTCGTTGGACTGGGTACCCTCGGTGACCTTGGTTTTACGCCATGTTCCCGGGTCCCACGCGTAGATGCAGCGGTCCCCGCTCGCGCAGCCGTAGAGCCGGCCGTCGGGTCCGAAGGCGATGCCATTGGCGCGGCCGGTGGCGGCATCAACGAGCGTCTTTGCGCCCGTCGCGCGATCCACCCGGAACAGCTGCCCCCGTGGCACGTCGGTGAAGTAAAGGTGCCCGTCCGCATCCCAGGCCATACCCTCGGCGAACTGGTGGCCGGAAGAGACGACCTCCCAGTCGGAGCCGGCGGCGAAGACGAGGTCGGGCGCGGGGACGGCGGCGCGGGCGAAGCCGAACGCGAGGACAAGGAGGAGTGGGAATTGAGGGGGGCGGGGCGGCATGGGTGCAGCGAAGCGATCTTGGCGGGACAGGGAACGCCTTTTACCAGTTCGCCCGCGATTTCACAGGCACCTCGGGCGTCTCGCGCCCCATCTCGGCTTCCACACCGCGGCCCGACGGGGTCAGGCCGTGAATTGTTAGTCCAAGGCGGCCGCCTTGGTTCCGCTACGGGCTTGGGCGGAGGAATTGGCTCCCCGGCGGGCCGCCAAGGGGGTTGGCGCCCCCCGCGTCCAGTCCACCCCCCGCGCGGACCCCGTCCGGAGCCGTGGCGGGCCGCGATCGGGCCGGCAGCGACTAGCGACTCACGGCCTGACCCCGTGCCGGGTCCGGCCGCCCCTCTTGGCCGGGCACGAGCGGGCGCGCCTGGGCGGCGCGTTGTGCCGCCTTAACCGATTTCGCGCGTTTCCCGGTCAAGACCCTGCGACGCTGAATTGCTAGAGTGCTCGGGGTGTCGCGTTACCCTTTCCGCTGCCGATGAACCACCGCGCAGATCACGAGGCTGCTGCCGCGACCAGCCTCCGTGCAGCCCAACTCAGGTCCCTCCGCCGTCATCGCCACCCGCGACAAAAAGTTCCGCTCCCGCTTCTCCGGCATGATCACCCTCGCCTCCATCTTCGTCCGGCTAAGATCCTGACCGGCTTTTTCCAAACCGCGCCTGAGCTGAAGTAAGGGCACTCCCCCCTGAAGCCCCGTCGGGTCCGTTCCCCTGAAATCCAGTTCTCCCTCAATCCGATTCCTTTCCCCGCCGGTTGCAGTTTCGCCCGAATCCTCCGGGTCTGCCCCTAGCCCCTCCTTATGAAATCGCTCTCAACCCGCGCCTGGCTCGCCTGCATAATCGTAACGCACGGCTCTCCCGCCGCCATCGCTCAAACCATGCCCGCCGCCCCGGCGCCCGCGCGGGCCGCGTCCGAGGCGGTCATTCTCACCCCCTTCGAGGTCTCCTCGGAAAAGGACACCGGCTACGCCGCCACCGAGACGCTGGCCGGCACCCGCATGCGTACCGACCTGCGAGACGTCGGGGCGTCGCTCACGATTTTGACGCCGGAGTTTCTTCGCGACCTTGGCGTCAACTCCTTCGACCAGGCACTTCTCTATACGCCGAGTGTCGATGCGACCGAGGGTGACAATACCGACGCCAATCGCGCCGGCGGCACGCAGATGCGCTTCGGCACGGGGCAGTCCTACTCCATCCGCGGCTTCAACACCAATGCCGGCAACCAATCGATCTCGCACGATTTCTTCACCGCCCTCGAGCCCACCGACAACTACAACCTCGAGCGCATCACGCTCTCCCTCGGGCCCAACGCCCTGCTC
>SYDD01000216.1 GCA_005786775.1 Opitutaceae bacterium | reverse complement strand
GGGCCGCTCCGCGAGGGCAAGGGCAGCACGTGGGAAGGCGGGATGCGCGTGCCCGGCATCGCGTGGATGCCGGGCAGGGTCAAACCGGCGGTCACCAGCGTGCCGGCCAGTTTCCTCGACCTGTTTCCCACCGCGCTGGCCCTCGCCGGCGCGTCGGCGCCCGCGGGGGTCACCCTGGATGGCGCCAACCTGCTGCCGCTGCTCGCCGAGGGGCGCGACTTGGGCGAGCGAGCCTACTTCTTCTACCGCGGGTTCGAGCTGTTCGCCTGCCGCCTCGGCGACTGGAAGGCGCACTTCCAGACCCAGGCAGGCTACGGCCAACCCAAGCCCGAGGCGCAAGAGCGCCCGCTCCTGTTCCGCCTACCGCACGACCCGGGCGAGCGCCACGAGGTCGGCGCCGCGCACCCCGAGGTCCTGGCGCGCATCCAGCAGGCCGTCGCGCGGCATCGCGGGGAACTCCAACCCGGCGCCCCCCAGTTCAAATGAAGCCACCGCATCACCTGCCCCACGCCCTCGCCGTCCTGGCCGCGCTTGCCCTCTCCGGTCCCACGGCCGTCCGGGCCGCCGCGCCGGCGGCGACCGCACCCACGCCGAACATCATCCTGATCGTCGCCGACGATATGGGCTGGGCGGACCTCGGCGTCCAGGGCGCCAAGGGTTTCCGGACCCCTCACCTCGACCGCCTTGCGGCGGAGGGCACGCGCTTCACGCGCTTCTACGTGGCGCAGGCCGTCTGCACCGCCTCGCGCGCGGCGCTGCTCACCGGGGCCTACCCGAACCGCCTGAATCTGCAGGGCGCGTTCAACCACACCAGCCGCGACGGCATCCACGAGGACGAGTGGCTCCTGCCGGAGATGTTGCGCGCGCGCGGCTACGCCACCGGCGGGATGGGCAAGTGGCACCTCGGCACCCGCGCGAAGTTCAACCCGCGCCGCCACGGCTTCGACGAGTGGTTCGGCATCCCCTACTCCAACGACAACTCGCGCTACCACCCCACCCTCGCCCCCGAGATGCCCCCCCTGCCCCTGCAGGACGGCGAGGAGGTCGTCGAGCTCGACCCCGACCAGTCGCGCTTCACGCGGCGCTTCACCGACCGCGCCCTCGCGTTCATCGAGCGCCACGCCGCGCGGCCCTTCTTCCTCTACCTCCCGCACGTGATGCCGCACGTCCCGATCTTCGCCTCGGAGGCTTTCCGGGGGCGCTCGGCGGGCGGGCTGTACGGGGATGTGATGGAGGAGCTCGACGCGTCCATCGGCGAACTGCTCGCCGCCCTACGCCGGCTGGGGCTCGAGGAGAACACGCTGGTCATCTTCATCTCGGACAACGGCCCGTTCCTTTCCTACGGCGAGCACGCGGGCTCGGCGCTCCCCTTGCGCGAGGGCAAGCTGACTGCCTTCGAGGGCGGCGTGCGCGTGCCCTGCCTCGTACGCTGGCCCGGGCGCGTTCCCGCAGGCCGCGTATCCGCGGTTCCTTTTATGGCCATCGACTGGCTCCCCACGCTGACCGAGCTCGTGGGCGGCCGGCCGCCCGAACGCCGCATCGACGGCCGCTCCGCCCTGCCGCTGCTGGTCGGCCGCCCGGACGCCGCGGAACCGCACGAGCACCTCTTCTTCTTCTCCGGCACCGCCCTGCACGCGGTGTCCTCCGGGCCGTGGAAGCTGCACTTTCCGCACCCCTACCTGACCGTTGCCGCGGAGCCGGGCAAGGGCGGCAAGCCCTCCAACTTCGGCCGGCTCGCTCCGCGCGCGATCACGCAATCGGGCGTCGACGGCATCGCCAGCCGGCACGGCTACCGCGTGGAGCAGATCGGGCTGTCGCTCTACCACCTCGAGGACGATCCGGGGGAGACCCGGGACGTGGCCGCGGCCCACCCGGAGATCGTGCGGCGCCTGCAGGCGGCAGCGGAGGCGATCCGCGGCGACCTCGGTGACAGCCTGACCGGCGCCAAGGGCACCGGCCTGCGTCCCGCCGGACTCGATTCCTCGCCATGAAGTCCCTGCTGCGCCCCCTGCTCCTCGCCGTCTCGGCGGCATTCGCCGCCGCCGCGCCCCGGCCGCCCAACGTGATCGTCATCATGTCGGACGACAGCGGCTACTCCGATCTCGGCTGCTTCGGCGGGGAAATCGCGACGCCCAACCTCGACACCCTCGCCCGGGGCGGCGTGCGCTTCACCCAGTTCTACAACACCGCGCGCTGCTGTCCGACCCGCGCCGCGCTTCTCACCGGGCTGTATCCGCACCAGGCCGGCATCGGGCACATGATGGACGACCGTGGCCTTGAAGGTTACCGCGGCGACCTCAACCGCCGGAGCATCACCCTCGCCGAGGCGGTGCGCCCGGCCGGCTACCGGACCTATATGGTCGGGAAGTGGCACGTGACCAAGAAGGTCCGTCCGGACGGCGAGGCCGACCGGCACAACTGGCCGCTGCAGCGCGGCTTCGACCGCTTCTACGGCACCATCCACGGCGCCGGTAGCTTCTTCGACCCGAACTCGCTCGTCCGCGACAACACCCTGATCTCGCCCTTCACCGATCCTGAGTACCGGCCGGAGCTGTTCTACTACACGGACGCGATCAGCGATCACGCCGTGCGCTTCGTCGCGGAGCACACGCGCGACCACCCGGACCGGCCGTTCCTGATGTATGTGGCCCACACCGCGCCGCACTGGCCGATGCACGCCAAGCCGGCCGACCTCGCCAAGTACCGCGGCAAGTACGACGCCGGCTACGACGCGATCCGGGCCGCCCGCGTCACCCGGATGCGGGAGCTCGGGCTGCTCGACCCCCGCTGGACCGTCGCGCCACAGCGCGGGGGCGCCTGGGCGGACGTCACCGACAAGGAATTTGAGCTCCGCTGCATGGAGGTTTTCGCGGCAATGCTCGACTGCCTCGACCAAGGCGTGGGCCGTCTGGTCGCGGAACTGCGCCGCACCGGCCAACTCGACAACACGCTGGTGTTCTTCCTCCAGGACAATGGCGGCTGTGCCGAGACGCTCGGTCGCTCCCAGCAGAATCCGGGCCCGCGGGAACGCGCGGCCGCGCCCTCCCTCGCCCCGCTGGCGGCGGGTTACCTGCAGCCCGATATGATCCCGAAGCAGACGCGCGACGGTTACCCAGTGCGCCAGGGTCACGGCGTGTTGCCAGGGGCGGGCGACACCTACGTGGCCTACGGCGAGGCGTGGGCCAACGTCAGCAACACCCCCTTCCGCGAGTACAAGCACTGGGTCCACGAGGGCGGTATCTCCTCGCCGCTGATCGCCCACTGGCCCGCGGGCATCCCGGCCGCGCGGCGCAACGCCCTCGAGCCGCAGCCAGCCCACCTGATCGACCTGATGGCGACCCTGCTCGACGTCGCCGGCGCCCGGTACCCCGCCGAGCACCGCGGGGAGCGGCTCACCCCGCTCGAGGGTGTGAGCCTGGTGCCGGCCTTCTCCGGACGCAGCGTCGGGCGGAAGCAACCGCTCTTCTGGGAACACGAGGGCAACCGCGCGGTGCGCGACGGACGGTGGAAGCTGGTGGCGAAGGGGGCGACCGGCCCCTGGGAACTGTACGACCTCGAGGCCGACCGGACCGAGACCCACGACCTGGCGGCGCGCGAGCCCACGCGGGTGCGGGACCTCGCGGCGGCTTGGGATAGCTGGGCCCGCCGCGCACAGGTCATTCCGTGGATCTGGGGCCCGCCCCACGGGGCGGCCAAGGCCGGCAAGGGCAAGAAGCAGTCGCCGGGCGACTGAGCCCGCGGCTCGCGCGCGGCGAGCCGGTCAGGCCAGCAGGTCGCGCACCACCTTGCCGTGGACGTCCGTGAGGCGGAAGTCCCGGCCTTGGTAGCGGAAGGTCAGGCGCTCGTGGTCGAGGCCCAGCAGGTGCAGAATCGTCGCGTTGAGGTCGTGCACGTGCACCGGGTTCTCGGCCACCGCGTGCCCGAGCTCGTCGGTCCTGCCGTAGGTGAGGCCTGCCTTCACCCCGGCCCCCGCGAGCCACATCGTGAAGGCGTCCTTCTGGTGGTCGCGGCCCGGCTTGGTCGCGACCCCGGCGCCAGAATCATTCTGCAGCATCGCGGTGCGACCGAACTCTCCGCCCCAGATCACCAAAGTATCCTCGAGGAGCCCGCGCCGGCGCAGGTCCGTGAGCAACGCGGCCATCCCCTGGTCGACATCCTGGCACTTACGCGGCAGGCGCGTCGCGAGGTCCGCGTGATGGTCCCAATCGGCGTCGTACAACTGCACCAGCCGCACGCCCTGCTCGACCAGGCGGCGGGCAAGCAGGCAGTTGGCGGCAAAGGAGGCCTGCCCCGGCTTGACGCCGTAAAGCTCAAGGGTCTCGTCGGACTCGCCCTGGAGGTCCATCAGTCCCGGCACCGCCGCCTGCATCCGGAACGCCATCTCGTACTGGCTGATGCGGGTCGCGATCTCCGGGTCGCCCACGTCGGCCAGCTGCGCCTCGTTGAGCTCGCGCAGGGTGTCGAGCACGCGGCGGCGGTCCGCGCGCGCGTGGCCCGCGGGGTTGCCCAGGTAGAGCACGGGATCCCCGCCGGAGCGGAACTGCACCCCTTGGTGCACGCTGGGCAGGAAACCCGGGCCCCAGAGGCTCGTGCCGGCGCCGGCAAGCGGGCCGGAGAGCAGGACGACGTACGCGGGCAGGTCCGCGTTCTCCGTGCCGAGCCCGTAGGCGAGCCACGAGCCGAAGCTCGGCCGCCCCAGCCGCCCGAACCCGGTGTGCAGGAACAGCTGCGCCGGGGCGTGGTTGAACTCATCCGTGTGCAGCGAGCGCACGATCGCCAGCTCGTCGGCGACGCCCGCCAGTCGCGGGAGCAGTTCCGAGATCTCCGCCCCGCTGCGCCCATGGCGGGCGAAGGAGTAGCGAGACGCGCCGATGGAAGGATGCCCGCGTAGGAACGCGAAGCGTTTGCCGCGGATCAGCTCCTCCGGCGCCTTCTGACCGTCGTACCGCGCAAGAGCCGGCTTCGGGTCAAACAGGTCGAGCTGCGAGGGTGCCCCGACCATGTGCAGGTAGATAACGCGTTTGGCGCGCGGGGCGAAATGCGGCGCGCGCGCGGCCGCGCCGGCTGCGCCAAGGCTCTGACCGAGGAGGGAAGAGAGCGCGATGCCCCCGAGCCCCACCCCGGAACTCCGGAGAAAAGCGCGGCGGGTTTCCGTGCGGGCGTGATCCAGCCAGTCGTTAGGGGGAAGCGGAGAGGAGGCGTTCATCCCTTGGTGATCATCTCGTCGAGGTTGAGAAGGACGGTCCCGACGGCGTGCCAGGCGGAGGCCTCGTCACCCGCCGCGGCCTGTTCGCGCCAGAGGCGTTCGAGGGCGGCGAGCTCCGCGGCGCCGGGCGAGCGGGCGAGGCAAAGGCGGAACCCGTGACGCAGCCGCGCAGCCAGAGGCGCCCCGGGCGTCTCGGCCGCCATCCGCCGCCCGAGCGCGCGCGCGGCCTCGACGTACACCGGGTCATTGAGGAGCACCAGCGCCTGCAGCGGCGTGTTGGAGCGCGAACGCTGCACCGCGCAGGCGGTGCGCGCCGGCGCATCGAAGGCGGTGAAGCTCGGGTAAGGCGAGGTCCGCTTCCACACCGTGTAGATGCCGCGGCGCCACGCGTCCTCCCCCGCGCTAACGTCATAGGTCACCCGGTC
This sequence comes from Opitutaceae bacterium, assembly GCA_005786775.1. GTDB lineage: Bacteria > Verrucomicrobiota > Verrucomicrobiia > Opitutales > Opitutaceae > ER46. The sequence continues at coordinate 3,182 of SYDD01000216.1, read as the reverse complement.
GCCGCCGACCTTGCTCTCCCAGAGGCCGGCCGGCTGGGGCGGGCGCACCGGTGGGCCGCCCATCCGCGCGCTCAGGAGCCCCGCGGCGGCAAGCGCATTATCCCGGATCATCTCGGCATCGAGCCGCAGGCGCGGCCCCCGGGCGAGCAGGACGTTCTGGTCGTCGCGCGCCCGCAGCGCGGGCTCGACGCGGGACGCACGGCCGTAGGTGTCGGACAGTGTGATCTCGCGTAGGAGATGCTTCAGGCTCCACCCGTGGTCCATCAGCTCCACCGCGAGCCAGTCAAGCAGTTCCGGGTGCGACGGCGGCTCACCCTTGATGCCGAAGTCCTCGGGCGTGGCGACGAGGCCGCGGCCGAAGAGCTCGGCCCACCAGCGGTTGACGGTGACGCGCGCGACGAGCGGGTTCTCGCGGGACACGAGCCAGCGCGCGAGGTCGAGGCGGTTCGCCGCTGGACCGCCCCGGAAGGGATGCAGGACTTCCGGGGTGCCCGGCTCGACCGGTTCCCCGGGATCGAGGAAGTTGCCGCGACGCAGGACCCGCGACGGCCGTGGCGTAGCGTCGTCCCGCATGACTAGCGTCCGGGCGGTAGCTGGCGGCCGCTGTTTCTCCACGGCGCGCCGCTCCTCCTGCAGGCCCGCCAATTCCGGGTCGAGGCCGAGGAAGTGGGCCTCAAGGCGCGCGCGCTGGGCCGCGTTACGCCGCGCCGGCTCGAGGCGGAGCACGGCCGCGACCGCCGCCGGCACCGCGGCGGGATCCGCCTGCTGGAGCCACGCGGCGAAACCGGCGAGCACCGCGGGCCGGCGGGCGGCGATGCGCGCGTCGAGCGCCGCCAGCCGCGCGGTGAACTCCGCGCGGGCGACCGCCTCCGCTTCCGGCGGCGGCAGATCCAGGTACGGACCGGTGAAACGCAGGGCCGCCATCGCCTTGGGCGAGGTGAAGTCGGTCTCCTGCTCGGCCTGGTTGAAGAAGGCGAAGAGCCGGTAGTAGTCCTTGAGGGAGAAGGGGTCGTACTTGTGGTTGTGGCACTGGGCGCACTCGAGCGTCGAACCCAGCCAAACCGTCGCGGTCGTATTCACCCGGTCGAAGACCTGATTCACGCGGCCCTCCTCCTGATCAGTGCCGGCCTCGACGTTCGTCGGCGCCGCCCGGTGGAACCCCGTGGCGACCAGCGCGTCCATCCCGGGGCCCCGCTCCGCCTCCGGGAGCAGGTCCCCCGCCAGCTGCAAAACGGTGAAACGGTCGAAGGGCAGATCCGCGTTGAGCGCCGCGATCACCCAGTCGCGGTAGGGCCAGAGGTCGCGCAGGTCATCGCGCTGGAACCCGTGGGAATCGGCGTACCGCGCCAGATCCAGCCACGGCCGGGCCCAGCGTTCGCCGAAGCGGGGCGAGGCCAGCAGGCGGTCGACGACCCGGCCGCGCGCGCCCGGCGACCGGTCGGATTCGAAGGCGGCCACCTCGGCCGGCGTCGGCGGAAGGCCCGTGAGGTCGAGCGTCACCCGCCGCAGCCAGCGGGCCGGGTCCGCCAGAGGCGCCGGGGGCAGGCCGGCCTGCGCGAGGCGCGCATTCACGAAGGCGTCGATCGGGGAACTTGGCGCATCCGCCCCCGGGCCAGGAACCGACGGACGCGCCGGTGGGACATAAGCCCAGTGCCGCGCATCGGTCGGCCAATCCGCCCCTTCGGCGATCCAGCGCCGGAGCAGTTCTTGGTCCGCCGCGGGCAACGGGGCCGCCTTCCGGGGCATCACGTCCTCCGGATCCGTGGCGCGGAGCCGGGTGAGCAGTTCGCTGCGCTCGGGCTGGCCCGGGACGACCGCGGGCAGGCCGGATTCGCCGCCGCGCCGGGCCGCCGCGGCCTGATTCAACCGCAGTCCACCCTTCGCCTCCTCCGGCCCGTGGCAGTCGTAGCAATGACGGGCGAGCAGCGGCCGGATCTCGCGGACAAAATCCACCCTGGCCGGCGCGGCGAGCACCGGGCCAAGCACAACCAAGGCCAGAAAAGCGGGGCGTAGGGGTACGGACATTAGGCGCGGGGAAGCGACTGACGCGGGTAACTCTGCGCACGGTGCCCGCCCCTCGCCGGTCTGCCAAGCCCAACCGTGGGGCGGCGAATTCGCTTCCGCCCATCGCACGGAACGCGTCTTCTCCGTCACCCCACGATGAGGATCCCCTTCCTGCTGCTCGCCACCCTCCCCGCCCTGCTCGCCGCCGATCTCGCGCCCGGTGGGCGCGACGTCCCCTACACTCCGGCCGGGGCGCCGCGTCAGATCTTGGACATCTACGCGCCGCCGGGCGCCCGCAACCTGCCGGTGGTGTTTTGGATCCACGGCGGGGGTTGGCAGGCGGGCGACAAGACCGAGGTGCAGAAGAAACCCGAGGTATTCACCGCCCGCGGGTTCGTGTTCGTCGCAGCCAACTACCGGTTGCTGCCGGCCGTGGACATGACCGCCCTGACCGACGACGTGGCGCGGGCGCTGGGCTGGGTGCACGCCAATATCGCCGCCCACGGGGGCGACCCGCGGCGGATCTTCGTCATGGGACATTCCGCCGGCGCCCAGCTTGCCGCACTGCTTTGTACCGACGAGCGCCGGCTACGCGCGCACGGGGTCCCATTCTCCGCCCTACGGGGCTGCGTGCCTGTCGACGGCGACACCTACGACCTGCCGGCCATCATCCTGACCGCGGAAACCCGCCGTCGGGTGCACGGCCAACCGGAGCCAAAATCCTCCCACCGGGCCAAGTTTGGCACCGAGGAGCAACACCGCGACTTCTCCGCCGTGACGCACGTCGCGCCCGGCAAGGGTATCCCGCCCTTCCTGATCCTCCACGTGGCGGAACACCCCGACAACACCGCCCAGGCCCAGCGGCTGGGCGCGGTGCTGCGCTCGGCAGGGGTGCCAGTGAAGGTGTTCGGAGCCCGGGAAACCAACCACTCCCGCATCAACGCCGAGCTTGGTTGGCCGCAAGATCCTTGCACCCGCGAGCTCTGGGCTTTCGTGGACGCGCACCGCGGATCCGGAGGCTGAACCCTTGGCTCGCGGCCCGCGGGCTGGGAAACCCCGCTGCACCGCGGAATCCACTTCTGGGAAACGCCCGGACCGGAAAACGAAGAAGGAGCCGGAAGACCGGCTCCTTCGATGCCCGGACAAGCCGGGAGGAAAAGGGGCGCGAGGCGCCCGCT
>SYDD01000003.1 GCA_005786775.1 Opitutaceae bacterium | reverse complement strand
TTCCCCCAGTCTCCCACCGCACATAACCTGGCCGCTTTGCATGTTCCTCTGCGGCTCGGCGATCTTCTGGTTCGATGGGCGGATGCGGCGCTGGTTCGCGCTTGATGACTTCTCCCGGATCCGCGCCTTGCGTACCGAGGTCCTGCAGGTGGCGATGCAGGAGGCGGACACCGCGCGGCTCACGGCGGAGTTCGAGACGCTGCTGGCGGCCCGACATGATGCCCCGGTCGCCGTGATCCTTGCCCGCAGCGGCGCAGCCTACACGGGCAGCGGTCACACCATCCGAAGGGATCGCGCGGCGATCAACGCCCTGCGCGAAGACGGCTGGATCACTCCGGAGAGCCTCCAGCGCCGGCGGCCCACCCCCGCCCTCGAAGACCTCGACGCCCTCCTGCGTGAGCTCGGCGCCGGAGCCCTCGTCGCCGTGCCGCGAGAGAGCCCCTCCCCCAACCTCCTGGTCGCCATCGGCATCCGCCGCACTGAGTGGCCCTTCACCTACCCAGACGTCACGCGCCTGCTGCACACCGCGGAGCTGATCGACAACATCCTTACTCGTTCGCGGCTCACCGACCAGCTCGCCTTGCGCGCGCGCATGGAGTATCTCGCGATGATGTCCCGCGGGCTGGCCCACGATCTGAAGAACCTGATCACCCCCGTCTCATCCTTTTTGGTGCACACCGAGGGGCGCGCGCGCGCGGGCAGCGCGGAGGAGGAGGTGCACGGCGCAGCCAGCCGGGCGATCGGGGTGATGACGACCTACCTGCGGGAAGCGCTCTTCTTCTCGGACCGTCTGACGCCCCGTTTCGCTCCAGTCGAGCCGGAGCGGCTGCTGGAGGCCGCGCGGGCCTTGGCGGTAGAGCGGGCGGGGCGACGCGGCATCACCCTCGTCGCGCGCAGCACGTGCGCTGGGACGCTGCAGGCCGACTCGGTGCTGCTGCAGCGGTTGCTGGTGAACCTGCTGAATAACGCGATCGACGCGTCTGCACGGGGCAGCGAGGTGCGGCTGACGGCGGAGGGGCCTGAGGCGGGGATGATCACGCTACGCGTCGTCGACCAGGGGTGCGGGATGGACGAGGCGACCCGGGCGCGGATCTTCGATCCCTACTTTACGACGAAGGAATTCGGGGAGGAGGTGCGGGGATTTGGCCTCGGGCTGACGATCTCACAGCGCATCGCGCAACTGCACCACGGCCGCATCATGGTCGAGAGCCGACCGGGCGCCGGGACGACACTGAGCGTCGAACTGCCGGAGGACCCTGCGGCCGTCGCGGCGACAACCTGAGCTCCCCGCCATGGCCTCCTCCACCAGCACCATCTTGCCGACTCGGATCCTGGTCGTGGACGACGAGCGTCAGATCCACGCATCGCTCCGCCTGCGGCTGGGCGGCACGCATGAGCTGGCGTTTGCCTTCGATGCAGCGGCGGGGCTCGAGTGCCTGAGAGAAACGCGATTCGACCTGTGCCTCGCCGACCTGCATATGCCTCGTATGGATGGCTTCGCTTTCATCGAGGCGGCGAAACTGGTGGACCCGGCGCTGGGGTTTGTGGTGCTGAGCGCGTTCGATTCCGCGGAAAACCTCCGCCGCACCATCCCGCTGCAGGTGTACGACTTCCTTTCGAAGCCCCTACCCGGCAAGGCAGACTTCGAGGCGCGCATTCCCGAGTGGGTGGCGCGTACACGGCAGCGGCGGGAGGACCAAGACCTGGCCCGGCAGGCGGGGGTCGTGGCGGGGGAGCGCGAAGCGGCCCTGCTTGAGCGCGATGTCGAGCTGGTAGCCTCGGAGACGGCGCGTGACGCGCTGCGACAGACCGCGGGGCTGCTAACGACGGTGCACGCACAGCTGCTCGCGTCGCAGACGCTCATAGGGACCCCGGCCCGGACGGATCCGCGCGCAGCGCAGTTCACCCGGCGGCTCGAGGAAGCGCGGCGCACAGCGGAGGCTGCGATGGCGGTCACCGAGGCATTCTTCGACACCGGCTACGGCAGCCGGGATACTTCGCCGGCCGTAGTGGACGAGGGCCTCCGGCACGCGGCGGGGATCGCGCTGCGGATGTGCCGGGGGGAGGAGGAGGGCAAGGCAGTGGAGTTCACGCCCGGGGCTGCGGGCCTGCCGGTGCGGGGGCTTTCCGGCATCGATTTCCTGCTGATGATGACCCCGGCGCTGGGCGCCGCGCTCGCGGGCGCACCGCGCCGGACGACGGTCGGGGTACGGGCGGAGCCGTTGGGTCGACTCGAGGAAGCCTTCCGCGAGCCCGCGCTCCGCAACTTCGCGTGGTACAACCGCCGCAACGCGCCGGCCGGCCACGCGGCCGTGCTGATTACGATTACCGGGGCCGGCCCCGCGCTGACCTCGGCCGCGCTGGAGGCTTGGCTGCAGGAAAGACACGAGCCGCTCGCGACCATCACGGCCCGCGGACTGGTCGCCGGGGTGCGGCGCTGCCACGGGGTCCTCGGCGCGGCGGTTTCGCCGCATTCCGGCCGCTTCAGCCTCGCGCTGGCGCTGCCCGTCTAAACCCGGCCATGATTCTGCTGGTCGACAGCGCGGAGCGCGAGGGGTCCGTCTTGGCTGAGCTCTGCGCCGGCCGAGGGTGGGTGACCGAGGCCTGCGCCACGATCGCCGCGGCGCGGCGGCGGATTCCCCGTCTGCGGCCGCGCGTGGCGGTAATCCGGCGCACCCTGCGGGACGGCCTAGCGGAGGAGGTGCTCGCGGCGCTGACCGACTCGCACTGCCGGCGGCTGGTACTGGTGCCGGCGGGCACCAGCGGGGCCGTGGAGGCTAGGCTGGTCGCGTTGGGCGCGGACTGCGTCCTCCGAGAGCCGGTACGCATCGAGGTGCTGCTGGCCTACCTGGAGCGTTTCCGGCACGAATCGCGCCCGGCGGCGCGGCCCGGACCGGCGGCGCTGGGCTTTGCGGGGGCGCGGCTAGACCCTGCAGACCGGACCCTGCGCCGGGGCGCCCAGCGGACCACCCTCGCGCCCCGTGAGGCGCAGCTGGCGGAGCTGCTAGCAAGGTCCCCCGCAGAGGTTGTCGCCTACGAGGTGCTCTATGCGGAAATCTTGGGCCGGCCGTTCCGCGGGGACACGGGCAACCTGCGTGTCCTGCTGGGCAAACTCTGCACCGCGGCGGCCCGCGCGGGCGTCAACGCGCGGGCGTGGATCGAGGTGATTCCAAAGTCGGGCTACCGGTTGCGCCCGACCGCAGCCCGGGCGTAACGGAAAAGTTACGGCAGGCCCGTTTCGGGAAAGGCGGGGCCCAGGCACCGTGCCCGCATGGAAACCCACCCCAGCGTCGTGATCGTCAAGGCGGACCAGCTGTACGCCGCCACCCTCCGAACCCACGTGGAGGCCGTGCTGCCGGGGGCGCGCATTACGGTCGCGCCGCACGTCGCCGCAGCCCGGGCCCTCCTCGATCGGGCGCCCGTAGACCTGCTGCTGGGCAGCCTCGGGGAGGGACCCGAAGGGGACGCGCTCGACTTGCTGGCCCAGGTTACCCGGGCGCCGCGGCGGGCCCGGAGGGTACTGGTGGTGGCGTTGCGCTGCACCTACCGGACCCTTTCGGCCCTCCGAACCCTAGCGGTGGAGGGGGTATTCGACGCGGCCCTGGAGGAGCCCGGGGCCTTTCGCCCGGCGCTCGAGAGGGTGCTCGCGGGGCAGCGGTGCTGGAGTCCCTCGGTGCAGGGACAGTTGCGACAGATCTCAGCGGCGCCGATGGCGCTGTTCCGGTTGCTGACGGACTTCGAGCAGCTCGTACTGAGTGTGATCGGAGCGGGATGCGATGACGAGGAGGCGGCGGAATTGCTGCGGTTGAGCCCGGCGACCATCTCCTCGGTGCGGCGGGATCTGCACCGGAAGCTGGGGGTGCAGCATCGCGGCGCGCTGATCCGGATGGCGGCCCAGAAGGGATACGTCCGGTTTACGCCTGATGGGGTAGAGCGACCGGGATTCGCGCTCTTCGCGGCGGCTTACCGCCCGCGGCAGCCGCGGCAGCGAGCGGGCGAGCCGGTGGCGGCCTGAGCCCGGGGGCGGCAGGGCGGAGGGGGCGGCGACGGGCGGGTTGCCAAAGGGGCGCGATCCCGTTCACCTTCCCGCCCTTAACGCATGCCGCCCACCGGTCCCGCTTGGTCCCAGAAACTCCGCGCTGAAATCGGCAAGGCCGTCGTCGGCCAAGATGCCGTCGTTGAACGCTTGCTGGTGGCCCTACTCGCCAACGGCCACGTCCTGCTCGAGGGCATGCCTGGTTTGGCGAAAACGCTCCTGGTGAAGTCGCTCGGCTCTGCCCTCGGAGTGCAGTTTGAGCGGATCCAATTCACCCCGGACCTGCTGCCGAGCGACGTGGTCGGCACGATGATCTTCCAGCCGAAGACGGGGGAGTTCACCGCCCACCGCGGGCCGATCTTCGCCAACTTAGTTCTCGCGGACGAAATCAACCGGGCCCCGGCCAAGGTGCAAAGTGCCTTGCTCGAGGGGATGCAGGAGCGGCAGGTGACCTTGGGCGGCCAGACTCACGCGCTGCCCCGACCATTCTTCGTGATGGCGACCCAAAACCCGGTGGAGCAGGAGGGCACCTACCCGCTGCCGGAGGCGCAAACCGACCGATTCCTATTCAAGCTGCTCGTCGATTACCCGAGCGCCGCCGAGGAGGCGGCGATGCTGCAACGCTGGGGCCAGGTCACCCGCCAGCCGGCGCTCACCGCCGTCTCCAACGCAGAGGAGCTGCTCGCGCTCCGGACAGAGGTCGACGCGATCTATCTCTCGCCGGCCGTGCAGGGCTATATCCTTGCGCTGGTGCGCGGCACGCGGGCGCTGGCGGAAGCGGCGGCGCCGCGGCGGCACTTGTCGTTTGGGGCGTCGCCCCGGGCCTCGCTCGCCCTGTACCAGGCGGGGCGGGCGCTCGCCTGGCTGCGCGGCGAAGACCACGTTTCCCCCGGCCTGATTCAGGAGCTCGCGCCGGACATCCTGCGGCACCGAATTGGCCTCACCTACGAGGCCGAGGCCGAGGAAATCACCGCGGACAAGCTGGTGGCGGACGTCCTCACCCGCACCGCGGTACCCGCCGTCTAGGCGCCCGCCGATGCCGACCGCTGTCCCCGCCGTCCCGCCCGCGCCGGCCGCCGCCGCGCCGCTCGCGGCCTTGCGCCGGCTGGAGTGGCGGGTGCGTCACGCGGTGGAGGCGATGCTCAGCGGTGAGTACCGATCCGCCTTTCGGGGGAGGGGGATGGAATTCGACCAGGTGGTGAAATACGAATTCGGAGACGACGTGCGCGACATCGACTGGACCGTGACAGCGCGCCTCGGGGAGCCTTACCGGAAGAAATTTGTAGAAGAGCGGGAGGTGACGGTGCTGCTGGTGCTGGAGGATTCGCCGTCGCTCGGTTTCGGCTCCGGGGCGCAGTCGCGGCGCGAGGCGCTGCTCGAGCTAGCCGGGCTGGTGATGCTGCTCGGGGCGGTGAACCGGGACCGGGTGGGCTTCGTGCACGCAGCGCCGGGGGGCAACGACGTGCGGGAACCCGTGCGCGGCCGCGGCCGGATTCTGCAACTAGCGGCTTCGCTGCTGGCCCGCCCGGCCCCCGCGCCCGACGCGCCCGCCCCCGTGCCGCCGTGGCGCTTCCTCGCCCGCGCGGCGCCGAAGCACAGCATCCTAATCTGGCTGGGCGACTTCCCGCCGGTCGCGCGTTCGGGCGGCGAAGATCCGCACCCCGAGGGCTGGAGCGTCCTGCAGCGGCGGTACCAGACGATGGGGTTTCGGGTGGACGACCCGTGGGACCGGCAGTTGCCGGCGGGGGAACCGTTCGCGGCCTACGATGCCGTGGCCGGGCGACTGGTCACGATCGACGGAAGCGCGGCGGAGCAGGCGTCCCACGCCGCGTGGGTGGCCGCCCGGGAGCGGGCCTGGCAGGCCCTGTTCCCCGACCCGCTGACCCGCCTCGCGGTCGGCACCGGGGAGAACCGGCTCGACGCGCTGGTGCGCTTCTTCCACGCCCGGATGAACCCGGGGCGCGGTTGACCCGATGGGCCGCCTCACCTTCCAGGATCCCCTCTGGCTGCTGGCGCTGCTCGCGCTGCCGGTGGTCGTGTGGCTGCGGGGCCGGCGGTCCGTGCCGGTGCTGCTCGTCCCCTTCGCGGCGGCGTGGCACCGCCCTTCCCTCGCCGCCCCCGGGCGGTGGCCCGCGGCGCTGGTCTTCACGGGCCTCGCCCTGCTGGTCGTCGCCCTCGCCCGGCCCCAGCGCGTGGAGGACCGGCGCGAGGTCCGCTCCGAGGGCTACGACATCGTCCTCGCCATCGACCTCTCGACCTCGATGCGGGCGGAGGACTTCGAGAAGGACGGGGAGCGCATCAACCGCCTGCAGGCGATCAAGCCGGTGATCCAGGCCTTCATCGAGCGGCGGCCGACCGACCGGATCGGCATCGTGCTGTTCTCCGGCCGCGCCTACACGATGGCGCCGCTCACCTTCGACCACGACTGGCTCGCGCGGCAGCTGGCGCGGGTCCGCATCGGGATGATTGAGGACGGCACCGCGATCGGGGACGGCCTCGGCGTCGCCCTTACGCGGCTGGAGCAGGCCCGCCGGGACGCGGCCGGCCGGCGCATCGGGGCCTTCGTGGTGCTGATGACGGACGGCGCCAACAACCGCGGGGCCCTGCAGCCGCTCCAGGCGGCGGAAATCGCCAAGTCCCGCGGCGTGCCGATCTACACCATCGGCTCCGGCAAGGAGGGGTACGTGCCCGTGCCGATCTACGACGACCAGGGCCGCAAGGTCACCTACCGCCGGATGCTCTCGGACCTCGACGAGGGCACGCTGCGGGAGATCGCGAACCAGACGGGCGGGAAGTTCTTTCGCGCGGCCGACACGGGGACCATCGAGGCGGCGTTCCGCGCCATCGACCGGGCGCAGAAGATCGAATTCCAGGCCAAGAGCTACCTCGTGACGACGGAGCTCTTCGCCTGGGCCGCGTGGCCGGGCCTCGGCCTGCTCGCGTTGGGTGCCGCGGCGGCGCGCCCGCTGTTCCGCCGGGAGGTGGCCGCGTGACCTTCGCCCTCCCCGCGCTCCTCTGGCTGCTGGCCGTCCCAGTGCTCCTCCTGGTGCTCGACCGCCGCGCGCGCGCGGCCGCGGGGGTGGACCGCCCGCGCATCCTGCGGGCGGAAGCGGGCGCGGGCGGGCTGCGCCTCGCGCCGGCGGACGCGCTCCCCCGGACCGGCCGGCGTCCGCGCTGGTGGCTGGCCGTCGGACTGGCCCTCGCCGTCCTCGCCCTCGCGCGGCCGCAATGGGGGCGGATCGAGGAACCGGTCTTCGACCAGGCCCGCGAGATCCTCCTCGCCGTCGACTTATCCCGCTCGATGCTCACGCCCGACGTGAAGCCCTCGCGGCTCGAGCGCAGCAAGCTGCTGATCCAGTCCCTGCTCGAGAAACTGGCGGGCGAGCGCGTCGGCCTGGTCGTGTTCGCGGGCACGGCGTTCCTGCAGGCCCCGCTCAGCGCGGATTACGAGATTTTGCGGGAGTTCCTGCCGGCGCTGAACCCGGATTTCCTGCCGCAGGGTGGGAGCAACTACGGGGCGCTGCTCGACGCCTCGCTCCAGGCCTTCGGCACCACCGCCGCGGCCGACCGCTTCCTCGTGGTCCTCAGCGACGGCGAGGCGACGGACGACCGCTGGAAGGAACGCGCCGCCGAACTCGCGCGGAAGGAGATCCGCGTGCTCGCGCTCGGCATCGGGACGGCGGCCGGCGGGATGATCCCGGACGGCGCGGGCGGGCTGGTGAAGGACGAGCGCGGCGCGGTCGTGATGTCCCGCCTCGAGACCTCCACCCTGCAGGAGCTGGCGCGGGTCACCGGCGGCACCTACCGGGACGCGAGCGCGTGGCTCGACCTCTCGGCGCTGCTGCGGGAGACCGTGGAGCGCGGCCAACGCGGCCGCTTCGCGGAACGCAAGACCGTGCGCCAGGTGGAGCGTTTCCAGTGGCCGCTGGCCCTTGCGCTGTGGTGCCTGCTGGTCAGCTTCTTCACCGAATTTCCCGTGCGCCCCAAGCCCCGCGCCCTCCCCCTGCGCCGCCCGGAGGCCCGGCCCGCTGCGGCCGCGACCACCGCCCTGCTCCTCGTCCTGCTCGCCGTCCCTTCCCCCGCCCCGGCCGCCGCCCGGCGCGAGGATCCGCTCCCGCCCCCGGCGGCCGCCCCCGGACCGGGTACTGCACCCGCCCCCGCTCCGCCGCCCGCGAACGAACCGCCCCCGCCGTCGACCCTGGGCCGGATGGTCGGCCGCCTCGCCGCCGCGCCGGAACATCGCGCCCGCGACTGGGCCGAGCTCGGCCGGGAAACCGTCACCTGGGGCTCGCAGCTGAAGGGCGGCGGCCAGCAGGTTCCCGAAGGCCCGGTGCGGGACGCGCTCGAGGCGGTCTCCCTCGGACAGAAACTCGATGGCCGGGCCGCGGACTGGGCCCGCCTGCGCACGGAACTTGAGGAGTTGCTGGAAACACCGCCCGAACCGCCGCCGGAGCAGAAACCCGACCAGCCCCCGCCGAAGCAGGAGCAGCATAAGAACCAGAAGAAGGACTCCCAGCCGCAGCAAAAGTCATCCCCGGGCGAGCCGCCGCCGGACCAGCCGCCGCCCGAGGGCGAGCAGGGGCAGCCGCCGCCGGACCAGCCGCAGAAGCCGGAAAACACCCCGGGCAAGGATTCCCCGCCCGGGGAGGCACCGCCGGACCAGGACCCGGCGCTCGGGGACCTCAACCGTGGGGAGCCGCCATCGCCGCCGCCCGAGGCCACCCAGAAGGTCGGCGGCCAGCCGGAACGCAAGGAGGGCCCGCCCCCCGAGGCCGCGAATCCCGCGCTCGCCCTGCCGCTGCAGAAGCTCGACCAGCTCCGGGCGCAAGACTCCCCGGCGCAGCTGTTTCAACTGATGGAAGGCGAACGCAAACCCGCCCGGAAAACGGGCAAGGACTGGTGAACCGATGAGACTCCTCCCGCTCCCCCGGACCGGAAACGGCCGCCGGCTGCTCTGGACGCTCCTCGCGTTCGCCGCCGCCACGATCGGTCTGCCCGCGCAGTCCGTGCGCTGGGAGGCCGGCGACTCCGGCCTCGGCAACTCCCTGCTGCTGATCTTCGAGAACTGTGAGCCCGAGGGCCAGCCCGCCCTGCCCAGCATCCCGGGCGTCACCTTCGCGCCCGCCGGGCGCTCCGAGAGCACCAACATCGTCAACTTCTCGGTCTCGCGGACGATCGCCCTCTCCTACGTGGTGCGCGGCCCCCAGAACCCGCCCCTGCAGATCCCGGCCTTCACAGTGCGGACCTCGAAGGGGGACCTGCCGGTCGCGGCCTTCAACGTCGCCGCCCCCGCCGCCCCGCTGGACTCACTGGCGCGCGCGCGGCTGCTGCCCGCCAAGCCGGGCGTCTGGGCTGGCGAGGTGTTTGGGCTCACCTACGAGCTCTCCGCCGCCCGGCGCACCAACCCGCAGATCTCCCCGACGTTCGACTGGAACCCGGCCCCGCTCGCGGCCGAGGACTGGTCCAAGCCGGAGGTCACGGAGGCGGTGACGAACGGCGATCGCCGCGTGAACGTGACGTTCCGGACGCGCGTCGTCGCCAAGGTGCAGAACCGCGTGAAGCTGGAGTCGGCCAGCCACCTGATCAGCATCCAGACGGGCACGATCGGCTTCGGGATCATCTCGCAGCCGCGGATGGAGCAGGTTTCCGTGTCCTCCGACCAGCCCGTACTCGAGGTGCGGTCCCTGCCGCCCGGGGCGCCGGCCGGCTTTGGGGGCGCAGTGGGCCAGTTTCAACTCGTGTCCCGCGTGGTGCCGGAACGTGCGGCGGTGGGCGAACCGGTCACCTGGACACTCGAGTTGACGGGCACCGGCAACTGGCCGGACCTCGGCGGGTTGCCGGCGCGCACCGTGTCGCAGGACTTCCAGGTCGTGCAGCCCAAGGCGAAGCGGATGAACGCGGAAGGGAAACTGTTCGACGCCACGCTGACGGAGGACGTGGTGCTGGTGCCGTCGAAGGCGGGCGAGTACGCGCTGGGTCCGGTCAGCTTCAGCTACTTCGATCCGCAGACCGGCGCGTACCGCACGATCACCGCGCCGCGGACGACGTTGACCATCGCGGGGGCGACCGCGCCCCGCTTCAACGTCACCCCGCCGGACCTGGCGACTGATCCGGCCGCGCCGGCGGTCCCCGCGCCGCCCGCGAAGGAGGTAGTGCCCGCCGCGGCGCCGGCCGGCATCCCGCGTGATCCGCTCCCGGGCGAGGCGCGGGCGACGGTTCCCTTCACCGCCCGGAGTCTCGGCTGGTCGCTCGCGGCACCGGGGCTGGCGGTGGCCGGGTGGTGGCTGGCGCTCGCGTACCGGCGCGCCCGGGCCACCGATCCGCTCCGCCCCCGCCGCGAGGCGCGGGCCCGCCTTGTACA
>SYDD01000215.1 GCA_005786775.1 Opitutaceae bacterium | reverse complement strand
GTAGTCGACGTCGACCCCCGGGACGTTCTTGAGGAACTCGCCCACGCTACCCTCGGCGACGTCGCCGAAGAAATCCGACGACAGGCTGTTGGTGAGGTTCATTGATCGCCGCTGTTCCATGATCGCCTTGGCGTTACCCTCACGCTCGGAGCGGACCACGAGGGCATCCATCCGCTGCACCGTCCCCGCGGTGGCGCCGGCGGGCACCAGCTCGAAGTCCCGGGTTACGGCGCCGCCCGCCGGAATGAGCACCGTCGCGCGGGCCGGCGGTAGCCCCGTGTAGGAGACCACGAGCGTGCGCGATCCGGCAGACACGGCTGCGAGGCGGTAGGAGCCGTCTTGCTCCGTGACGGCGAGCAAGTCAGTCCCCTCGACGCGCACCTCCGCGCTGGCAATGTACTCCCCCCGGGCGGGATGAAAGACCCGGCCGGAGACCGCGCCAACGGGGGCGGGCGCCGCGAGCGACAGGAGGGGCAGCAGGGCAAGAGCGGCTAGGAAGCCGCCACGGATCGGGGTCATAGCGCGGAGCCGGCAGGCTGGGAGGGCCGACGCGCGGAGGAAAGCCTGTTTCCCGCAGGCCCCGGCCAAGTCAATTGCCGGCGCGGGCTGGATCTAAAAAAATTAATTGGCGGCTAGCTAATTTCTGACATTCCTGACAGCTGGCCGTGTCTGTGCTCCGTGTGATCTCACTGTGCTCCCGCTGGTCTTGCCGCCGCCTCGGGCTCATGCTCGCCCTCGCGGCACCGATGGCGGCGCAGGAGGCACAATTGCATTGGGTAGATGACGTGCAGCTGCCGGCGGAGGCCGATGGTAACAGCCCGGCATTCTGGTGGGACGGCCAGCTGCACCTCTTCACCTCGATCGGCTGGCCGCTCAAGCTCAGCCGCTCGGCGGGACAATTCTACCCTTGGACCACCATCGAAGTCGACACGACTGGGATGCGTCACCACCCGACGTGGGTTGAGGGCGCGTGGATGGATCCCGATGGGATTTTACTCGGCTGGTACCATCACGAACCCGCCGGGATGATCGAGGAGTCCACGCTCACGGCGCCGAAGATCGGGGCCCTCATCTCCATCGATCAGGGCCGCAGCGTGCACGACTTGGGACTGATCCTTGATGCAGGGGACCCGCCGGATCCCCTCGCGGCCAACGGATTTTTCATCGGGGGCCACGGGGACTTCTCGGTGGTGCTCGATCCGGAGCGGAGCCATTTCTACTTTTTCTTCACGAACTACTCCGGCCCGGAGGAGACCCAGGGGGTGTGCGTGGCGCGGATGGCGTACGCGGACCGCTTCAATCCCGAGGGCAAGGTCTTTAAGTACCACGAGGGCGAATGGAAGGAGCCGGGGATTGGCGGCCGCGTGACCCCAATCTTCCCGGCCCGTCGCGGCTGGGTGAATCGCGACCCGGACTGCTTCTGGGGGCCGTCGGTTCATTGGAACACCTACCTCAACACCTTTGTCATGCTCCTCAATCGCGCCAAGGGGGAGCCTGGTTGGTCCCAGCACGGCGTCTACGTCTCCTACTCGCGCGACCTGAGCCGGCCAGAGGCGTGGAAGCAGCCCAAGGTGCTACTGGCGACGGAGGACATCCCGAGCTGGTCCGACTTTTATCCGCGGGTGCTCGGCTACGGCCCGCGCGGCACCGACACCGAGGCGGGGAAATTCGCTCGGTTCTACCTGAAGGGCGTCTCGCGCTGGGAAATCGAGTTTACCCGCACAGGCAGCGGGATGGAACCCGGCGCCGGCCGGGACCGCTAAGCATCCGCTACCGCCGGGCGCGGCGGCGAGGCGATCCACGCGAAAAATGCGCCCCCGGCCTTGAGTTGCGCGTTTCATTCCCGATGCTCCGCGCCACGTTCCTCACCGTCCTGCTGCTTCCCGTGATCGCCCCGGCTACCTCCGCCCCGCACCCGAACGAAAATCCGCTGCTGGCCCCCAGTACGCTGGACCACGCTTACCCGCCTTTCGACCGGATCCGCGACGAACACTTCGCAGCGGCCTTCGACCAAGGGATGGCCGAGCAGCTGCGGGAAGTGGAGGCGATCCTCTCCGTCTCCGCAGCGCCGACCTTTGCGAACACCCTCGTGGCCCTGGAGCGGAGTGGGGAGACGCTTTCCCGGGCGCGCAGCGTATTCTTCAACCTCGCCGGGGCGCACGGCAACGACCGCACCCGCGCGCTCGAGCGGCAACTGGCGCCGCGGCTGGCGGCCCACGCGGACGCCATCCGGCTGGATCCGCGACTGTTCGCGCGGGTGGACCGCCTGTTCGCGGTCCGAGCGCAGCTGGGACTCGATCCGGAATCGCTGCGTTTGCTGGAGCGGAGCCATGCCGATCTCGTGCGGGCGGGTGCCCGGCTGGCCGAGCCGGAGAAGGCGCGCCTGCGGGGCCTCAACGCAGAAATTTCGAGCCTGCAGACCACCTTCACCCAGAACGTGCTCAAAGAGGTCAACGCATCCCTAGTCTGGGTCGACCGCGCGGAGGAGTTGGACGGCCTGACGCCGGCGGAGGTCGCGGCGGCGGCGGAGCTGGCTAGAACCGAGGGACGGCCCGGCGCGTGGGCACTGCGGCTGCTCAACACCAGTGGGCAGCCGGTACTCGCCTCGCTGCGGAACCGGGCCCTCCGCGAGCGCATCCACCAGGCCTCGTTGGCCCGGGGCAGCCGGGGCGGAGAGTTCGACAACCTGGCCGTCGTCTCGCGACTCGCCCGGCTGCGGGCGGAGCGGGCGCGGCTGCTCGGTTACCCGAATCACGCGACCTACGTGCTGGAAGACCAGACGGCACGAACCCCGCAGGCAGTAAACCAGCTCCTCTCGGATCTGGGGCCGGCGGCGGTGGCAAACGCCCGGCGCGAAGCGGCGGCGATGCAGGCGATCATCGACCGCGAAGGCGGTGGGTTCATCCTCGCGGCGTGGGACTGGCCATTCTACGGCGAGAAGGAGCGGCGCGAGCGCTTCGCCTTCGACGAGGCAGAGCTCAAGCCCTACCTGGAGGCGGAGCGCGTCCTGCGAGATGGCGTTTTCTTTGCGGCGGAGAAGCTGTTCGGCCTTACCTTCCGCGCGCGGCCGGACCTGCCGGTGTACGAGGAGACCGTGCGGGCGTACGAGATTCTGGACGCCGACGGGCGCCCCCTCGCCGCCTTCCTTCTGGACCTCTACGCTCGGCCCTCGAAGCGGGGCGGCGCGTGGATGAACTCTTACGTCGACCAATCGCGCCTGCTCGGTTCGCGGCCGGTTGTGGGCAACCACCTGAATGTGAGCCGTCCGGTGGCAGGTGAGCCGACGCTGCTGACCTTCGATCAAGTTGTGACCCTCTTTCACGAGTTCGGGCACGCGTTGCACGGGATCTTCTCGGCGGTCGAGTACCCGCGGTTCAGCGGGACCAAGGTCCCGCGGGACTTTGTGGAGTTTCCCTCGCAGGTCTACGAGATGTGGGCGACCTGGCCAGAGGTGCTCCGCCATTACGCGCGCCACCACCGCACCGGGGAACCGTTGCCCGAGGCGCTG